>JANOKY010000156.1:0-5060 GCA_031419635.1 Burkholderiales bacterium
GTGGCGGAAACGGGCGGCGGTAACGGGCGCTGAAAACCAACCAAGTGCTTGCGCACGTATAGTGGCCCGAACCGCCACCACCCCCGAGCCGATCATGACGACCATGACCTACGAATGCCTCTTCACCGAGCGCCGCGACAACGCGCCGGGCAGCCTGGCCAGCGGCGTCATCACGCTGAACCGGCCCAAGCAATTGAACGCCTTGAACGAGCGCCTGATGGACGAGCTCGGCCACGCACTGCAGGGCTTCGACGCCGACCCCGGCATCGGCTGCATCGTGCTCACCGGCAGCGACAAGGCCTTTGCCGCCGGTGCCGACATCGGCGCGATGGCCAGCTACAGCTACATGGACGCCTACCTGGGCAACTACATCACGCGCAACTGGGAGGCACTCAAGAGCGTTCGCAAACCGGTGATCGCCGCGGTGGCCGGCTTCGCGCTGGGCGGCGGCTGCGAGCTGGCACTGGCCTGCGATTTCATCATCGCTGCCGACAGCGCCCGCTTCGGCCAGCCCGAGATCAAGCTCGGCATCATCCCCGGCGCCGGCGGCACGCAGCGCCTGCCGCGCGCGGTGGGCAAGAGCAAGGCCATGGACATGATCCTGACCGCGCGGATGATGGACGCGGCCGAGGCCGAACGCGCCGGCCTGGTCAGCCGCGTGGTGGCGGCCGACAAGTTGATGGACGAAGCCTTGGCCGCGGCGGCAGTGATCTGCGGCTACGGCCTGCCCAGCGTGATGATGGCCAAGCAATGCGTCAACCGCGCCTTCGAGTCGGGCCTGGCCGATGGCGTGAGCTACGAGCGCGGTGTCTTCCACTCGCTGTTCGCCACCGAAGACCAGAAGGAAGGCATGGCCGCGTTCGTGGCCAAGCGCAAGCCGGTGTTCAAGCACCGCTGAGCGGAGATCGCCCGATGAGCACGTCAATTTTTGATTTGAGCGGCCGCGTGGCCCTGGTCACCGGCTCGTCGCGCGGTTTGGGCCGGGCGCTGGCCGAAGGCCTGGCCGCAGCCGGCGCGCGGGTCATCGTCAATGGTGTCGACGCCGCGCGGGTGACCACCGCGGTCAGCGAACTGGCAGCCGCCGGCCACGCCGCCGAGGCCGCGGCATTCGATGTCACCGACGAGGCCGCGGTGCTGCGCGCGTTCGAGGGCTTCGACGCGCGCGGCCTGGCCATCGACATCCTGGTCAACAACGCCGGCATCCAGTTGCGCAAGCCGATGCTCGAGCTGAGCACCGCCGAATGGCACAAGGTACTCGACACCAACCTGACCAGCGCCTTCGTCGTCGGCCGCGAGGCGGCGCGGCGGATGGTGGCGCGCGGCCACGGCAAGATCATCAACATCGGCTCGCTGACCAGCGAGCTGGCCCGCGCCACCGTGGCGCCCTACGCGGTGGCCAAGGGCGGCATCAAGATGCTGACGCAGGCGATGGCCGCCGAGTGGGCGGCGCACGGCGTGCAGGCCAACGCTATCGGCCCGGGCTACATGCTCACCGACATGAACCAGCCGCTGATCGACAACCCCGTGTTCGACGCCTGGGTCAAGGGCCGCGCACCGGCCAAACGCTGGGGCCGGCCGCAGGAGCTGGTCGGCGCGGCGGTGTTCCTGGCCTCGGCAGCGTCGGACTATGTCAATGGCCAAATCCTTTATGTCGATGGCGGCATGAGCGCCGTGCTCTGAGCGCCACCGCGCAAGCGGGTTGAGGCGAAACCTGCTTCGCGGCGGATGGCTGTTTCCGGCCCGTCGCCTTGCCGGCAACAGCGACGGTGTGCCATGCCACGCGGCCGTGGACGTTCAACGATCAGGCGGCTCTTGGGGGCGTCAGGGAGTTCCCTGCTGTCGCCCAGACTCCTAGGGCTTCTTCAGAAGCACCTTCTTGACCCAGCCGTCGCCCTGCGGCGAGGTGACCTTGACGAAGCCGTTCTTCTCTTCGCCGAGGTAGAGCACCTCGTCGGTCTTGGACAGCGCCATCAGCACGCCCGCGCTGTCGGCCGGGCTGCGCAAGACCTTGACGCCGGCGATCTTGGCCATCATCACATCGCCTTCGTTGGCCGCGCCGGCCTGCACGCTGCCGGCCGAATTGGCCTGCGAAGCCACGCCGGCCTTGGCCTGAATCAGGCTCGGGTTGTTGCGGATCGCGCGCACGATGTTGTTCCAGTTGTCGAGGAACGAGGCGGTGATGACCTTGCCTTCGTTGGTGTTGGTGTAGCCGCCCAGGGCCGCGCCGCCGCCGCCGCCGAAGACGGCGCCGCCGAGGTTGAAGTCGGTCTGCTTGGCACTGCCCTCGGCCGCGGCGACCTGGATGCCCGAGCGTGTGTCGGCCAGCAGCATGCTGGTTTGCGCTTCCTTGAATTTCAGGCCGCCGGCCACCGCGCCGACCACCGCCCCGGCGCCGCCGAAGCGGCCCAGCAGGCCGCCGAGCGCGCCGCCCATGCCGCCGGCATTGTTTTCGCTGAAGACCACGCTGGGGGTGACGATGAAGTCGGCCGCCACCATCTGGCCTTTGCCGATGTTCTGGTCGGACTGCATCTGGCCACCAGATGCCAGGGCGCGCTCTTGCATCATGTTTTGCATTGCCATGCCGCGCTCGACGACCTGGAAGCAGTTGGACTGCTGCACGATCATGCGGATCAGGCCGGTGGGCGACTGCAGGCCGTAGCGGCCCAGGCTGGCGATGACCTGGTTTTGCGCCTCGACCACCGCCAGCGTGCCCTTGGGCGCATCGCACTTCTCGAGCTGGGCATTGGCGTTTTGCGCGCCCTGCGGGCCGGCGCTGCCTTGGGCGGCCGAGCCGCCTTCGCCGAGCGTCTGGGCCTGGGCCATCGGCAACAACGCGGCCGTCAGGGCCAGGCCGAGGATCGAGCGGACGAAGCGGGCGGGTGTGGACATGCGAAACCTCCTCGGGTGGGGCCGGCTGGACGCGGCGTTGAGCGCCGCATTGTGCGGGCTCGCCGGGGCCTTGTCATGTCCCAAAGAGGGGGGTGAAGGGGCGGCGCGTCAGGCGCCGTGCTTGTCGGCTTCGGAGGTGAAGCTGTCAGCGTAGAAGGCCTCGGCCGGCAGGCCGCAGCGGGCGACGAAATCGCGCTCGGCGGCCTCGACCATCACCGGCGCGCCGCAGGCATAGACCTCGTGGCCCGACAGGTCGGGCAGGTCGGCCATCACCGCCTGGTGCACGAAGCCCGTGCGGCCCTGCCAGGCGTCTTCGGGCCGGGCTTCGGACAGCACCGGCAGGTAGCGCAGGTTGGGCATCGCCGCGGCGGCGGCCAGGGCCCAGTCGTGCTGGTACAGATCGGCTTGGCTGCGGCAGCCCCAGTACAGCGTCGCCGGCCGGCTGATGGCTGCGGCCCGCAGGTGCTCGACGATCGCCTTGATCGGCGCCAGGCCGGTGCCCGAGGCCAGCAACACGATCGGCTTGGCACTGTCTTCGCGCAGGAAGAAGCTGCCGAACGGGCCCTCGACGCGCAGGATGTCTTTCTCCTTCATCGTGGCGAAGACCTGGTCGGTGAACTTGCCGCCCGGCATGTGGCGCAGGTGCAGCTCGATGGCCGGCGGGCTGCCGAGTTGCTCGGGCGCATTGGCCATCGAGTAGCTGCGCCGCGAGCCGTCGCGCAGGATGAATTCCAGGTACTGGCCGGCGCGGTACTTGAAGGCCACATTGGCCGGCAGTTGCAGCTTCATCACCACCACGTCGGCAGCCGGCCGGGCCAGGCTGGCCACGCGCGCGGGCATCTTCAACGGCGGGTACTCGCCGGCGCCAGCCACCGTGCGGGCCTCGACCACGCAATCGGTTTGCGGCGTGGCGCAGCAGGTGAGGATCCAGCCGGCTTGCTCTTCCGCCGCCGACAGCGCCTTGGCCTGGTGCGCGCCGTGGATCACCCGGCCTTCGAGCAGGCGGCTTTTGCACGAGCCGCAGGCACCGTCGCGGCAGCCATACGGCAGGCCCACGCCGGCGCGGATGGCGGCCGGCAGGATGGCTTCGTCGCGCACCACTTCGAAGGCCAGGCCGGCGGGTTGAACGACAACATTGAAGGTCATGGGTGGCCGCAAGCGGGGCTTCTACACTGGCCGGAATTGTGCCCGCTGCTTTTCCACGGCTCTGTTGTCAACGATGTTGCCCTTGTCGCGCGCCCGCCGCCCGGTGTTGCTGATCGTCGGTTGCGGCGATATTGGCCTGCGCGTGCTGGGCTTGCTGCGCGAGCGCTTTCGCGTGCTGGCGCTGAGCTCGGCGCCCGCGCGGGCGTCGGCGTTGCGCGCGGCCGGCGCACTGCCGCTGCTGGGCGACCTCGACGATGCGGCCTCGCTCGGCCGCCTGGCCGCGCTGGCCGACCGCGTGTTGCACTTGGCGCCGCCGCCAGGGCAGGGCCGCAGTGACCCGCGCACCCGCGCACTGCTGCAGGCGCTGGCCCGCAGCCCGCGCGTGCAGCGCATCGTCTATGCCAGCACCAGCGGTGTCTATGGCGATGCCGGCGGTGCACGCTTCGACGAAACCCGCGCCGTTGCCCCGGCCACCGACCGCGCACGCCGCCGCGTCGACGCCGAGGTGCGCTTGCGCCACCACGGCCGCGCCTTTGGCGTGCGCGTGAGCCTGCTGCGCGTGCCGGGCATCTACGCGCTGGACCGTGACGGCGGCGACCCGCGCGAGCGGGTCCGCCGCGGTGCGCCGCTGCTGCTGCCGGCCGACGATGTTTACACCAACCACATCCACGCCGATGACCTGGCGCGCGCCTGCGTGGCCGCCCTGATGCGCGGCGCACCGCAGCGCGTCTACCACGTCAGCGACGACAGCCAACTCAAGATGGGCGATCACTTCGATGCCGTGGCCGACGCCTTCGGCCTGCCGCGCCCGCCGCGCTTCAGCCGCGACGACGCCGCGTTGCGCATGACGCCGTTGCAACTGAGTTTCCTGGCCGAATCGCGCCGGCTCGACAACCGCCGCCTGCGCGTGGAGTTGCGCCTGCGGCTGCGCTACCCGACGCCGGCTGCGGCCTGGGCGGCGGCCTTGGCGCGGCTGCGCTAGACGCCTGAGGCGCGCTTGATCGCCTGCGCGCGGTCGATGCTGT
>JANOKY010000157.1:0-2743 GCA_031419635.1 Burkholderiales bacterium
AATAGACTACCGCCGCGACCAGGTAGGTCTCGACCGGACGGTTGAAGTTCTTGCCCGCGACCTCGAAGCCCTTGAGCAAATCGTAGGCGCCGATGGCATAGACCAGCGAGGTGTCCTGGAACAGGATGATGGTCTGCGTCAGCAGCACCGGCAGCATGTTGCGGAAGGCCTGCGGCAGCACGATCAGTTGCATGCATTGCGGGTAGGTCATGCCCACCGCGTAGCCAGCATAGACCTGGCCCTTCGGCACGCTCTGGATGCCGGCGCGCATGATCTCGGAGTAGTACGCGGCCTCGAACACGGTGAAGGTGATGATGGCACTGAGCTCGGCGCCCATCGGCCGGCCGATCAGCAGCGGAATGAGCAGGAAGAACCACAGGATCACCATCACCAGCGGGATCGAGCGCAGGGTGTTGACGTAGAACGCCGCCGGCATCACCAGCCCCTTCTTGCCCGACAGGCGCATCAGCGCCAGCACGGTGCCCAGCGCGATGCCGCCGATCATCGCAATCAGCGTTAACTGCACCGAGAAAATGAAGCCCTTGACGACGAAACTGGAGACGACGCCCCAGTTGAGGAAGCTGAAGTCGAGGTTCAGGTTCATTGGCCGCCCCCGATCATCCCGGGCACTTGCACTCTGTGCTCGATGAACAGTGCGATGCGGTTGATGGCGAAGGCCGAGATGAAATACAGGCCCGTTACCGCGAGATAGATCTCGATGCCGCGCGAGGTTTCCTCCTGCGCCTGCATCGCGAACATCGTCAACTCGGCGATGCTCACCGCAAACGCCACCGAAGAGTTCTTGATGATGTTCATCGACTCCGACGTGAGCGGCGGGATGACGATGCGAAAGGCCATCGGCAGGATCACGTAGCGGTAGGTCTGCGGCAACGTCAGGCCCATCGCCAGACCGGCATAGCGTTGGCCGGTGGGCAAGGCCAGGATGCCCGACTTGACCTGCTCGGATATGCGCGCCGAGGTGAAGAATCCGAGCGCGAAGACCACCAGCAAGAAGCTCGGCACGCCGCGCAGCACCAGGAACATCGACGGAATGACGTGGTACCAGAGGAACAACTGCACCAGCAGCGGGATGTTGCGGAACAACTCGGTCCAGGCGTTGCCCAGCGCCACCAGCCACTTGTTCGGCGTGGTGCGCAGGATGCCCATCAGCGAGCCGACCGACAGCGCCACCACCAGCGCGCCGAGCGCCACCGACAGCGTCCAGCCCCAGGCACTCAACATCCAGTTGAGGTAGGTCTGCCCGCCCCCGGTGTCTTGCAGGAAGACCTGCCAGTCCCACGTCATTGCGCCGCCTCCAAGGAATCTAAGCCCGCTCGATTCAAAAGCAAAAACGCGGCGCCGGGGTTCCGACGCCGCGCTTGCGCAGCATAAGCAAGCCCCGCGCCACCGGGGCTCAGGGCTTGCCTGGGGGCAATTTGCCCTACTTCTTTGCGTAGTCCTCGACTGGCTTGTCGTTGGGGTTGGCCCAGGCGGCCTTGGTGGCGTCGCTGGCCGGCAGGCCGACCTTGGTGTTGCTCGGCGCGATCGGCTGCATGAACCACTTGTCGTAGGCCTTGGCCAGGTCGCCGCTCTTGATCTGCGCCTTGATGCTGTCGTCCACGGCCTTCTTGAACGCCGGGTCGTCCTTGCGGATCATGATCGCGATCGGCTCGACCGACAGCACTTCACCGACGATTTTGAAGTCAGCCGGGTTCTTCGCGCGGGCGATGTTGCCGGCCAGGATCTGACCATCCATAACGAAGGCATCGGCGCGTCCGCTCTCGAGCAACAGGAAGCTGTCGGCGTGGTCCTTGCCGAACAATTCCTTGAATTCGATGCCATTGGCGCGCTCATGCTTGCGCAGCAACTGCACCGAGGTCGTGCCGGTTGTCGTGGCCACGCTGCGGTCCTTCAACTGGGCAATCGAGGTGATGCCCGAGTTGGCCTTGACCGCAATGCGCACTTCCTCGACGTAGGTGGTGACGGCGAAGGCCACGTCCTTCTGCCGCGTGGCGTTGTTGGTGGTCGAGCCGCATTCGATGTCGACGGTGCCGTTCTGCACCAGCGGGATGCGGTTCTGCGAGGTCACCGCCTGGTACTTGATGTCGAGCTTGGCCAGGCCGAGCTGCTTCTGGATATCGGCCAGGGCCCGGTTGCAGATCTCGATATGGAAGCCCACGTACTTGCCGTCGCCGAGCGTGTAGCTCAGGGCACCCGACGATTCGCGAACACCCATCGTGACGGTGCCGCTGTCCTTGATCTTCTTCAGCGTGTCGCTGGCCTGGGCAAAGGCCACACCGGTGGCCAGCAATGCAGCGGCGGCAATAAGTGACTTCTTCATACGAGCGAACTCCTGCAGGAGGGTTGGGGAACGAATCGAACGCGGATTGTAGGAAGGCCGATGACCCCGCTGGCGAAACAATCCGGCCGCCGCGGGTTAACCCGCGTTGGCTTCAACCAGACCGATGCCGGCCTGCTGCAGGCGCCACATCTCGGCGTAACGCCCGTCCTGTGCCAGCAGTTCGCCGTGCGAGCCGCGCTCGACGATGCGCCCTTTGTCCATCACCAGGATCTGGTGCGCATCGGCCACCGTTGACAGCCGGTGGGCGATCACCAGCGTCGTCTTGTTGCGCGCCGCGCTCTTCAGCTCCTCCTGGATCGCGCGCTCGTTGGCCGAGTCCAGCGCCGAGGTGGCTTCGTCGAAGATCATCAGCGGCGGGTTCTTCAGCAGCGTGCGGGCGAT
>JANOKY010000158.1:0-3424 GCA_031419635.1 Burkholderiales bacterium
CCCTTTTGCGGCACGAAGATCTTCGGGTGGCAGTTCGAGCAGTCGAGCCACTCGGTGTGCTGCTTGTGCGGGTAGACCACGTCGGGCATCGAGCCCTTGACCTCGCGCACGATGTTCAGGTCCATCACGATCGCGGCTGCCGCCGGGTCGTTGCGGTCCCAGCGCGGTGCGATGGCCTTGCCGTCGAGGGCCTTGACCCAATCGACATGGTTGCCGGCGCTGCTCTTGGGCAGGGTGGCGAAGGCTGTGGCCGGTGGCTGCAGTTGCAGCGTCATGTCGTTGTCCGGATCGTGGATGCCCGACTCCACGGCCGGCCGGTTGAAGCGACCGAGCGGCTTGAGCAGCCGGTTGAAGGCGTTGACCTCGGCGCTCGGCGTGGGCGTGGGCGCGGCGCGCGCGGTGGCGGCTGCCGTTGCAGGCGCGATGCTTGTCGTCGTTGGCGCCGGTGCTGCGGTGGGCGTTGGTGCGGCGGGTGGCGTAGTGGGTGCGGCGGGGGCGGCTGCCGGCGTTGTGGCAAAGGCCGCCGGTTTGGCCGCCGCGGCTGCGGCCAGCTTGGGCGCAGCCGCTGCTGCCGGCTTCGCCGCCGCCGCCACGCCGCCAGACATCATGTACTCGATCACCGAACGGATCTGCGCCTCGCTCAGATCGCTTCGCCCCCCCTTGGGTGGCATGCCCTTGGCGGTGCCGGCGATCGCGCTTTTGACCAGCGCGTCGATGCCGGCCTTGGCCCGCGGCGCCCATTGCGCGGTGTCGCCGAACTTGGGCGCGCCGAGGATGCCCGGGCCGTGGCAACCGGCGCAGGCGCTGTCGTAGATCGCCTTGGCGGCGGGCGCCTGCGCAAGGGCGTCGAACGCGGCGGCGGCCGTCAAGCCGGCGACCAGCAAAACCAGCAGGTGCTTCATCGCCGGGCTCCTTGCGTCGGCGTCGATGCCGACGCGCTGGCCGGCGCCAGTTTTTGCAAGGTGCTCTCGTGCACTTGCGTGGGCGTGCCGGGTTTGGCCGAGTGGCACAGGTTGCAGTTCTCGGCCGACCAGGCCAGCTCGCCGTTGTGGCACGAACCGCAGAACTGGCCGTCGATGATCTTCAGCATGTCGATCTGGTTGCCGCCAGCCTTGAACTGGAAGCCCAGATCGGCATGGCAGACCTTGCAGCGAAAGCGCACGCGATGGAACCAATGCGGGAAGATCACCGGGCGCATCTTGGCGGCGTCGGAGTAGTTGTTGATGACGACGTCGCCGTACTCGGCGCGCGCCGGTCCCGCGGCGCTCGTCGCCAGGGCCAGGCCGAGCGCGAGGGCCAGGCAACGAAGTGAGTTTGCAAATGGTGCGGGCATGGTCGGTCTTAGAAGCGCCGTTGCAGGCGCGCGTGGAGGGCGCTGACGGAGCGGCCGTCGATCTGTGCATTGCGCGCACTCAGCCGGGTCTCGAGGCGGCCGATGCTGTAGTCCAGGCGCGCTTCGAGCGAGCGGCTGATGCGCTCGAGCGGGGCGTCGATGTCGCCGATGGCGCGGCGCTCGAGCTGTTGGCTGTTGGCGGCCAGCAGCACCGTGAAGCGCAGCCGCGGTACGCCGAAGACGCGTTGGTTTTCGTAGTTCAGCGAGCCGCTGTGAAACTGTTGCCAGCCCGGGCCCTCGATCTGGCGCTGGCCGGTGAATGCGTCGATTTCCGACGAATCGTTGCGCGTGGCCTGCAACGTCAGGTTGGCTGACCAGCTCGAGTTGCGCGTGAGCTGGGTGCGCCGCGTCAGTTGAACATTGACGAGCTGAAAGCTGCCGCTGGCCTGGGCCCAGGTGCGCGAGTCGCTCAGCGTCAGGCCGGCGACGGTCTGGCTCGCGGCGTCGTCATAGGACTGCCAGAACAGGCTGGCCGAGTGCGCCAGGGCTTTGGAAATCTCCGGCGAACCCGACTCGCGCAGCACGGCGGCGCTTTGCGACAAGCTCAGCGCCAGGCTGTTGCCTTCACCCAGGGCGATGCTGCGCGACAGCGAGTGCGCGACCTGCACGCTTGCGAATTTGCGCATCTCGGCCAGCGAGCTCCTGGCGACGCTGGCGCTGAGCGACGCCGTCGGTGCGTACTGCCACTGCGCCAGCGTCAGTGCGGCCGGGGTCCAGCCGACCGTGGCGCTGAGGTTGGCGCTGTCGATGTCCGGGGCTGCGCCGCCTTCGACATGGCCGACCGAGGCCGAGCCGCCGAGCCGCCAGACGCGCGACAGCTCTTTGCTCACGCCGAGCGTGCCATTGAAGGCGCGCACGCCAGGCCCTGAATTGCTGCCGCTGCTGCCGGCTTCGACCCAGCGGGCGCTGCCGGTGACGGTCAAGGGCGCATCGGGCGCGTACAGCCACTGGCCATCACGCGGCCGCCAGGACACCAGCGTCGAGAGCTGGCGCACGTCGCTGCCGACGTCGTCTCCCACGGCGCTGCGCAAGCGGGTCTCGTTGTAGGTGGCCAGGGTTTCGACGTGCAACTCGGCGGCCGGGTGGTAGCTGTGGCGGCCATTGAGTGCCGTCAGGACGCTGTGCTCGACGCTGTCGCTGCGCTCGTTGCGGCTGAAACTGGCCCCGAGGTCGATGCTCTGCCCGGGCCACTGGTGCATGGCGGTGGCCTGCAGGGTGCTCAGCGTGTCGACGACGCCGTCGGCGGCGATCAGCCGGCTGTGGTCGAGGTTGAATTGCAGGTTGGTGTTGCCGACTTCGGGCCGCCAGCCCTGGCTCAACGACAGGCGCTGCGAACGGTATTCGCTGCCGAGCGAGTTGCCATGGCTGCGGCTGTCGCTGACGTCGCCGCGCACTTCGAACGGGAAGCGGCTGGCCGGGAACACCGAGACCCCGAAGCGCCCGGTCAGCGAAGTGTTGCGTGAGCCGCCCGACAGCGTGCCGTCGGCGTTGCTGTGATCGCTGGCCAACAACACGCCCAGGCCCGCGCGCAGTTGAATGAACCACGGCTGCCAAATGTGGCTGGCGAAATCGATGTCGCCGAAGAGCGAGCTCTGGCGCGTGCGCGAGCCGTCGTCCAGGCGCTGTAGCCGCAGGTCCAGCGCCACGCTGCCGCCGTAGCGCCAGGGCGCGATGACCCAGCGGATACCGCTGCCGGCCAGCGGCTCCGCGGCCGACGGCGCGGCGCTGACGCTCGCCATGTCGCCTGTCGGTGGGTCGGGCTCCTGCGAGCCGGGCAGGTACGTGGCGGCTCGGGCCGCGCCGGGCACCAGCAGGGCGACGAGCAACGGCCAGCCGCAGCGACACCAGCGGGTGCTGCGGGCCCTCCGTTGTTGGCGATGCGGACCGCGTGGCAAGCGGCGTCCTCGGTGACGAACGCGCGCCGCCGGGCGCTCAGCCGGCGCGCGGCTTGTCGCTCGCGCCGCGTGCCGGCCCATAGTGACTTTCGTCGATGCGGATCGTCGTTCCCTGGCGCAGTTCGGCGATCAGCTT
>JANOKY010000159.1:0-2092 GCA_031419635.1 Burkholderiales bacterium
GCCACCACGCTGCTCACGCACGACGATCTGCAGGACCGCTTTGACCGCGGCCGCGTGAGCCATGTCATTGCCAACGGCGCACTGGCCGCCAAGTTCGATGGCCTGCCCGGCGACTACACGCGCATCGCCACCGGCGATGCGCCGGCGGGCTGGACGCCGTTCGACGCCGCCCGCAGCTTCGCCACCGAGTTCACACCCGATGGCCCGACCGCCGCCACCGATCCGCTGTTGCTGTACTTCACCTCGGGCACCACGGCCAAGCCGAAGCTGGTGCTGCACACGCATCAGAGCTACCCGGTGGGTCACTTGTCGACGATGTACTGGCTCGGCCTGCAACCCGGCGACGTGCACCTGAACATCTCGTCGCCCGGCTGGGCCAAGCACGCCTGGAGCTGCCTGTTCGCGCCGTGGAACGCCGCGGCCTGTGTCTTCATCTTCAACCAGGCGCGCTTCAATGCGACGGCCCTGCTCGACACCCTGGCGCGCTGCGCCGTAACTTCGTTGTGCGCGCCGCCGACGGTCTGGCGCATGCTGATCCAGGAAGACCTGGCCGCCTACGCCGCGCGCCTGCAACTGCGCGAGTTGATCGGTGCCGGCGAGCCGCTCAACCCCGAAGTCATCGCCCGCGTGCAGGCAGCCTGGGGCCTGACCATCCGCGACGGCTTCGGCCAGACCGAAACCACGGCGCAGATCGGCAATTCACCCGGCCAGCCACTGGTGCCCGGCTCGATGGGCCGGCCCCTGCCGGGCTATGCCATCGTGTTGCTCGACGCCCAGGGCCAGCCGGCCGACGAGGGCGAGGTCTCGATCCGCCTCGATCCGCGACCCATCGGCCTGATGCCGGGCTACGACGGCGACCCCGAGCGCAGCGCCGACGTGATGCGCGACGGCCATTACCGCACCGGCGACATCGCGCGGCGCGACGAGCGCGGCTACATCACCTACGTCGGCCGCGCCGACGATGTGTTCAAGGCCTCGGATTACCGCATCAGCCCGTTCGAGCTGGAAAGCGTGCTGATCGAGCACCCGTGCGTGGCCGAGGCCGCCGTGGTGCCCAGCCCCGATGCATTGCGCCTGGCGGTGCCCAAGGCCTTCATCGTGCTGCGCCACGGCGTCGCGGCCGACGCCGCGGTAGCCGCCGAGATCTTCAAGTTCCTGCGCGACAAGTTGGCCCCGTACAAGCGCATCCGGCGCATCGAGTTCGCCGAGTTGCCCAAGACCATCTCGGGCAAGATCCGGCGGGTGGAGTTGCGTGCCCTCGAAGCGCGTCAGCGTGCGGCCGGCGAGCGCGGTGCGCGCGAGTTTGTCGAAGATGATTTCTCCTGACGCCACCATGGTAGAAGGCCGGCATTGCGGCGCAGCGCGGAGACAGCCATGGCCAGCGTAGTCGAACACCACTCGCAGGATGTCGATGACCAGGCCAAGTCGCTGACGGGTTGGCAGCAGGTCTACGAGCAACTCAGCTGCGGCCGCTTCCAGGGCTCGGCGTGGCAATTGGTGATGGCCGACGGCGTGCTGTTGCGCGAGACCACCAACCGCGGGTTGCGCGAACAGATCGTGCCGCCGCCGGGCCATGTGGTGATCGCGGTGCCGCTGTCGGTGATGCCCGGATCGGTGTTCGCCGGACGCCCGCTGGCGCGCGAGTCGCTGCTGGTGCTGTCCGGCCAGAAAGAGTACGACCTGGTCTCGGCCGGCGAACTCGATATCGTCGGCATGTCGCTGCACCGCGATGTCGTCGAGGCCACGCTGGCGCCGGCCAAGGTCGACTGGTTGAGACACGCGGAGCGCGAATGCAACCTCGAGCTGTTGCCCGACGCGGCCTCGGCGATCCGGCAGATGTTGATGGCGGTTTGCGCCGACGCCGAAGGCCAGCTCGACTCGCTGGCCGAGGTCGCCGACGAGGCGGCCCTGCTGTCGGCCACGCTGACCCAGGCGGTGGTGCTGGCCATGACCGGCGACGGCGCCGATCACACCTCGAGCATCCCGAGGCGCGCCGACACGCGCCTGCGCGTGGTCAAGCGGGCGATCGACTTCATGCGCGGCAACCTGCACAACGACATCGGCATTCCCGAGATCTGCAGCGCCGCGTTCA
>JANOKY010000160.1:0-4352 GCA_031419635.1 Burkholderiales bacterium
CCGTGATGGCCGCGCAAGGCTCACAGCTCACCAACAAATACGCCGAGGGCTACCCCGGCAAGCGCTATTACGGCGGCTGCGAAAACGTCGATGTCGTCGAGCAACTGGCCATCGACCGCTTGAAGCAGTTGTTCGGCGCCAATTACGCCAACGTCCAGCCCAACTCCGGCTCGCAAGCCAACCAGGCGGTGTTCTTCGGCCTGCTGCAGCCCGGCGACACCATCATGGGCATGAGCCTGGCCGAGGGCGGGCACCTCACGCACGGCATGCCGCTGAACATGAGCGGCAAGTGGTTCAAGGTGGTGAGCTATGGCCTGGATGCGAATGAGGCCATCGACTACGACGCGATGGAGCGCCTGGCGCATGAAGCCAAACCCAAGCTGATCATTGCCGGCGCCTCGGCCTACAGCCTGGCCATCGACTTCGAGCGCTTCGCCAAGGTGGCCAAGGCCATCGGGGCGATCTTCATGGTCGATATGGCGCATTACGCCGGCCTGATCGCCGCGGGCGTGTATCCCAACCCGGTGCCGCATGCCGACGTGGTGACGTCGACCACCCACAAGAGCCTGCGCGGCCCGCGCGGCGGCATCATCTTGATGAACGACGAGGCCATCGCCAAGAAGATCAACAGTGCGATCTTCCCCGGCATCCAGGGCGGCCCGTTGATGCATGTGATTGCCGGCAAGGCGGTGGCCTTCAAGGAAGCGCTCGAACCGGCCTTCAAGGTCTACCAGCAGCAGGTCGTCGCCAACGCCCGTGTGCTGGCCGAAACCCTCACCGAGCGCGGCCTGCGCATCGTCAGCGGGCGCACCGAGAGCCATCTGATGCTGGTCGACCTGCGGCCCAAGGGCCTCACCGGCAAAGAGGCCGAAACCATCCTCGGCCTCGCGCACATGACCTGCAACAAGAACGGCATCCCGAACGACCCGCAAAAACCGATGGTCACCAGCGGCATTCGCCTGGGCTCACCGGCCTTCACCACGCGCGGGTTCAAGGAAGCCGAAGCAAGGCAGACGGCGCACTTGATCGCCGACGTGCTCGACAAGCCGCACGACGAGGCCAACCAGGCGGCGGTGCGCGCCAAGGTGTCGGCATTGACGCGCGATTTCCCGGTCTACAGCAAATAAGCCGGCATGCGCTGCCCCTTTTGCAGCCACGAGGAAACCCAGGTCGTCGAGACCCGGGAGTCCGACGAAGGCGACGTCATCCGCCGCCGCCGCCGCTGCCTGAAGTGCGACAAGCGCTTCACCACCTACGAGCGGCCCGAGATCGCGCTGCCCACGGTGGTGAAGAAAGACGGCGCCCGTGCCGAATTCGTTCGCGCCAAGCTGCGCGCCTCGATGCTGCTGGCGCTGCGCAAGCGGCCGGTGAGCGTGGAGCAGATTGACGCCGCGATGGAGCGCATCGAAGACAAGCTGCTCACCAGCGGCGCGCGCGAGGTGGCCTCGACGCGCCTGGGCGAGCTGGTGATGCGCGAGTTGAAGCGCATCGACAAGGTGGCCTATGTGCGCTTCGCGTCGGTGTACCGCAGCTTCGAGGATGTGGACGAATTCCGGCAGTTGATCCGGGATATTTGAGCGCCGCCACGGACCGGCTACTCAAATTCACTGCAGTCGTGCGTCATAACAGGTCCCGCTTGTTCGCCTCGAGCCACGCCATCACCTGCGCAAGCAATTCCTTCGCGCTGGCCAAGCACTCGGCAGCAACTGCATCCGGCACCAGGTCGCCAGAGTAGTCTGCGAGGTTTCGCTGCTTGCGCAACGCGTCGAGCACGATGACCTTCGGTTGCGGAAGTCCCACGGTCAATGGCAGTGTTTGGATCACCGTCTGATGATGTCCAGGCTTGCTTGTCAGCGTGCGATAGCCGTTGGCATTCAGCGCCACTATTGCCAATTGCATGATCGCCTTGTAAGCGGCATCGAACCGGTTTTCGGTGCTCAGCCCCTGTAGCTGTGCGTCGGCGATGTTGCGTTCGGCGGCGGCGATGAGCTTGGCTACATGCGCCTTGTCGGGGGTGATCGCGTCAAGGCTTATGCCCAGCAAGTTCTTCAAGGTCACGTGCGCTCCCTATCAGGAAAGTCTTCGGCTTGGCCAGCACATCTGCCAGAAACGGCTCGGTTTGTGCTTTGGCGGTGAACTCGCTGGCCGAAAAAACCTTCGGGTTCACCTCGCGGCCGAGCGTACCTTGTGCGGGATAGATCAACTCCACCACCTCACGGAATGTGGCGTCGCCAATCAACATGAGATCGATGTCACTGCCGGCAGTCTCTCGACCCTGCGCCACTGACCCGAAAATGAAGACCACGCGAAATTTCGGTGCTAGCGGCGTAAGCGCTTGGGCGAGTACATCGGCCATACCAGACGTCTTGCGCAGGATGCTGGCCAGTTCGGTGAAGATCGGCGCGTTGGTGTCGGCGCTATAGACCTGCTGGTTGCCGCGCTTCTCACGCTTGAGCAACCCTACGCCGGCCAACTTCGTCAGCTCGCGGGTTATGGTGCCAGCGGGTAGGCCGGTTCGACGCGCGATCTCGCGGCCATGCAGGGCCTCGTCGGGCTTGAGCAGCAAGAGGCTGAGCACCCGCCGCCGGTACTCGGGGAACAACAAGGACGGCAAGGATTGATGCATATTTGGCGTCGATTGTCGCCTTTACTGAAACATGCGGCAATCTGGTCAAAGGCGCAGTGTGCCGAGGCGTGGCCCAGGGACCTGCTGCGTCGGCACAGACCAATGCAAGGTGCTGATCACGGCCTCCGAGCCAGAGCAATTTTCAAGTGCCCAACCGGGCGAGCGCCGGGTTTCACCCTGATCTCGATGTCGTACCCCAGCCGGTTCAGACAGTCCATCAGCTTGCGCTCGGACAGATTCGTGAAGTCCCCGCGCATCATGTCGGAGACCTTGGGCTGGGTGATGCCCATTCGCTTGGCAGCCGCCTGCTGGGTCAGGCCAAGGCGGCGCATGGCGTGCCTGATTTCGATGACCAGGCCGGTCTTGATCTTGAGCTTGTCGGCGTCAGGCAGGTCCAGATCGGCGTACACATTGCCGGAACTGCGCTGCACTTCGATCCCGTCAACGATCCGTGTTTTCATAGCGTAGCTCCTTTGCCCGCGCTTCGGCACCTTGGCCGCACCATGTTGATCCCCGCTCTGTGCCAACGACAAGGCGTAGCCGAAGAGGCGTCGCACCACCAGCGGCAGTGCGATCAAGTTCTTGTGGCTGCTGCCTATCCATTCGAGTGGCTTCTCATGGTCACGCGCCATGCGCACATTATCCATGAACAGGTATGCGCCGCCGCCGCTGCCTGAAGTGCGACAAGCGCTTCACCACCTACGAGCGGCCCGAGATCGCGCTGCCCACGGTGGTGAAGAAAGACGGCGCCCGCGCCGAATTCGTCCGCGCCAAGCTGCGCGCGTCGATGCTGCTGGCGCTGCGCAAGCGGCCGGTGAGCGTGGAGCAGGTTGACGCTGCGATGGAGCGCATCGAAGGCAAGCTGCTGACCAGCGGCGCGCGCGAGGTGGCCTCCACGCGCCTGGGCGAGCTGGTGATGCGCGAGCTGAAGCGCATCGACAAGGTGGCCTACGTGCGCTTCGCGTCGGTGTACCGCAGCTTTGAAGACGTGGACGAATTCCGGCAGTTGATCCGGGACATCTGATCATCTGCGTATGGCATCAGGTCGGCACATGTCAGTTTCGATTATTGCGAATTGGCGGTGAATGATGTAGCCTTGCCCCATGCCTGCTACCAAACCTGCGTCGCGGCCTCGTGCAGCCGCTCAGCGCACCCAAAGCGCCGCTCGCCTAGGCTCTTCCACTTCGTCCCCCGCGAAGACGATGGAAGGCGCCATCCTTCGAGCGCTCACGATGACCGGCACCTCTGCCAAAGCCAAGGGCGCCGGAGTGCTACAGGTTGAGGGCCAGGCCACACAACCCGAGCGAATCCGCAGAGACATTGCCACCTTTGGCTTTGTGGCCAGCGACATCGTCCGCTTTCGGCCCAAGGGCGCCATCGACAGGCGTATCAAGGTCGAGTACATCACTGACCCCGATCATTCTGAGTCGGTGCTCCTGCGCCTGACGCCGGCTACCGCCGCTGACCTGCCAGCCGCGACCGTCGACGAGGATTTGCTGTCGTCTCAGCAAGCTGCTGACCTGCTCAACGTGAGCCGGCCCTACCTGACGAAGCTCGTTGACGAAGGCACGTTTGGAGGCGTCGTGCGCACGGCAGCCGGCCACCGGCGCATTCCGCGGGCCGAGGTAGAGCGCATTCGCGCTGAGATGCGAGGCATCCGACGGGCAGCCTTCGACAAGATGGAAGCGGCCACGAAAGACCTGCGGATTCGCGAACTCGAGGCTGC
>JANOKY010000161.1:0-2554 GCA_031419635.1 Burkholderiales bacterium
CTACCTGGCCAGCGACGAATCGGCTTTCATGACCGGCACCACGCAGGTCATCGATGGCGGCTGGTCGAACTGAAATCCCAACCCAAGGAAGTCTTTGAAATGAAATTGCTGCGACACGGCCCCAAGGGCCAGGAAAAACCCGGCCTGCTCGACGCCCAGGGCCAGGTGCGCGACCTGTCGGCCGTGCTGCCCGACATCACGCCAGCCACGCTGGCGCCGGCCGCGCTGGCCGCCCTGCGTGCGCTCGATGTGAACGCGCTGCCAGTGGTGCCGCAGGGCACGCTGGCGGTGCCTTGGTCGGGAATGGGCAAATTCATCGCCATCGGCCTGAACTACGCCGACCACGCGGCTGAATCGAACATGCCGATCCCCAAGGAGCCGATCGTCTTCATGAAGACCACCAGTTGCGCGGTGGGCTGCAACCACGCCGTTGTGCTGCCGCAGGGCTCGGTCAAAGGCGACTGGGAGGTCGAGCTCGGCATCGTCATCGGCAGCCGCGTGCGCTATGTGACCCAAGCCGATGCCTTGAAGCATGTAGCGGGCTATTGCGTCGTCAACGACGTGTCGGAGCGCGAGTATCAATTGGAGCGCGGCGGCCAATGGGACAAGGGCAAGGGCTGCGACACCTTCGGCCCCATCGGGCCGTGGCTGGTGACGACCGACGAAGTCGGCGATGTGCAGACCCTGTCGATGTGGCTCGATGTCAACGGCCACCGCTACCAGACTGGCAACACCAAGACGATGATCTTCGGCGCTGCCGAGATCGTCAGCTACCTCAGCCGCTTCATGACGCTCGAACCGGGTGACCTGATCACCACCGGCACGCCGCCCGGCGTGGGCATGGGCATCAAGCCCAAGCCGGTGTTCTTGAAGCCCGGCGACACGATGCGCGTGTTCATCGACAAACTCGGCGAGCAGCAACAGACGGTGCATGCCTGGAATCCGGCACTGATCGACGGCTGAGCTTGGCGGTGCCGGAACTTCCGGCGCCGCAGCCGAATCACTGTGGTGTGCGCAACACCGCCTGCAACGGGGGCTTGCCAGCCGGGGCGCGCCGCACTAAAAATGAACCGCGCCGCGTCGGCCGGCAACTGACGTGGTACGTTGATGGCTGACGTTGGGCCTGTGGCGTGAAATGTGGGCGAAAAGCACCGCACTTCAGACCATAGGCCGGCGCCGACTGCGCGATGCTGCGGTCAAGATAGCGCCACACACATGTGCGTGAGGATCGGAAAGCTCTGATGCCGCCTGGGCCCGTCAAGCCGGGACTGCATCAGAACTTCCCAGATGTCGGCAAGCAAATGCTTGCGGGCATCCCGTC
Source organism: Burkholderiales bacterium (assembly GCA_031419635.1). Classification (GTDB taxonomy): domain Bacteria; phylum Pseudomonadota; class Gammaproteobacteria; order Burkholderiales; family Burkholderiaceae_C; genus CADEEN01. Next base: position 1,322 of record JANOKY010000161.1, read on the forward strand.
CTTCCTAGGAGGTCCGCACATGGACGTCATCAGCAGTTTCACCGCGCGCTTCGAGCGCACCCGTGAAGAGGAACTGTCCCTCGAGGACTACCTCACCGAGTGCAAGAAGAACCCGCTGGCCTACGCCACCGCGGCCGAGCGCATGCTCAAGGCCATCGGCGAGCCGCAAACCATCGACACGCGCAACGACCAGCGGCTGTCGCGGCTGTTCGCCAACAAGGTCATCAAGCGCTACCCGGCGTTTGCCGAGTTCTACGGCATGGAAGACGCCATCGAGCAGGTGGTGTCGTACTTCCGCCATGCGGCACAGGGCTTGGAAGAAAAGAAGCAGATCCTGTATTTGCTGGGGCCCGTGGGCGGCGGCAAGAGCTCGATCGCGGAGCGGCTGAAGCTGCTGATGCAGGACGTGCCGTTCTATGCCATCAAGGGCTCGCCGGTCAACGAATCTCCGCTGGGCCTGTTCGACCTGGTCGAGGACGGGCCGATCCTGGAAAAGGAATACGGCATCCCGCGGCGCTACCTACAACGCATTCTGTCGCCCTGGGCCGTCAAGCGCCTGGAAGAGTACGGCGGCGACATCCGCAAGTTCAAGGTCGTCAAGCGGCATCCGTCGATCCTCAAGCAAGTGGGTATCAGCAAGACGGAGCCGGGCGACGAGAACAACCAGGACATTTCCTCCCTGGTCGGCAAGGTCGACATCCGCAAGCTCGAAACTTATGCGCAAGACGACCCCGATGCCTACAGCTACTCGGGCGGGCTGTGCCTGTCGAACCAGGGCCTGCTGGAATTCGTCGAGATGTTCAAGGCGCCGATCAAGGTGCTGCACCCGCTGCTCACGGCCACGCAGGAGAACAACTACAAGGGCACCGAGGGCTTCGGCGCGATCCCCTTCGACGGCATCGTGCTGGCGCACAGCAACGAGAGCGAGTGGAAGGCCTTCCGCAACAACAAGAACAACGAGGCCTTCCTGGACCGCATCTACATCGTCAAGGTGCCGTACTGCCTGCGCGTCTCGGAGGAAGTGAAGATCTACGAGAAGCTGATCCGCAACTCGTCGCTGGCCGAAGCCAAGTGTGCCCCGGGCACCTTGAAGATGATGAGCCAGTTCGCGGTGCTGACGCGCCTGAAGGAGCCCGAGAACTCGTCGCTGTACTCGAAGATGCAGGTCTACGACGGCGAGAACCTGAAGGACACCGACCCGCGCGCCAAGAGCTACCAGGAGTACCGCGACTA
>JANOKY010000162.1:0-12389 GCA_031419635.1 Burkholderiales bacterium
GCGCTGATGCAGCATCTCGACCGCGTTCAGGCAAGCCAGCAGCGTGGCGGCACTGTCGCCGAGACGCCCTCGATACGGGTCGACTTCAGCGCAAGCAGCGTCGAGCGCTTCGAGCTCGGCCTCCCACTGCGCGGCGGAGGCGAACAGGTCATCCAGGTTCCAGGTCAATTCAACCGGAACGTCGGCACGTGAAAGACGGTTCTGCATGGCACCCTCACCCTGTCGGTTTTGCCGATTGTGGAGGCGATCGGGCCGATTTCGCAGTCATGTTGAATCCCCAAAGAAACTACAGTGTAGTTACACTGCACGCATGAGCACACTTCGCTTCGAGTGGGCCGACCGCAAGGCCACGGCGAATGCCAAGAAGCACGGCGTGAGCTTCGAAGAAGCCAAATCGGTCTTCGTCGATGAGCGGGCCCAGCTGATCGACGACCCCGATCACTCTGAAGACGAAGATCGCTTTGTGCTACTTGGCTTGAGCAGCGCGCTGCGCCTGCTGCTGGTGTGTCATTGCTATCGAAGCGAAGGCAATGTCATCCGCATCACCTCCGCTCGCAAGGCCACGGCCAAGGAATCCAGGTCTTATCCATAGAGGTGCCCCATGCGCAAAGAGTACGATTTCTCCGCTGCGAAGAAGAACCCCTACGCGGCACAGCTCAAGAAGCAGATCACGATCCGGCTCGATGAGGAGTCCATCACGTACTTCAAGTCGATCTCGGAAGACGTCGGCATTCCGTACCAGAGCCTCATCAACCTGTATTTGCGCGACTGCGCGGCTTCTCATCGCAAGCTGAACCTGAATTGGAAGTAGACGCTTCCCGGCTCGTCGTGCTGCGTCGCGCGAAGGGCCGGTGACGGTGGCGGCTATTCGAGCGTGATTTCGCCGTCGAAGTTGACGTCGAGTTGCAGCCCCGGAATCTGCAATCGCATCGTCGCCGCCAGCGTCTCGCCACCACCGATCGTGCGTGCCGCCATGGCCTTGGCCACGGCCTGCTCGATCTCGCGCTGCGAGCTCACGCCCACCATCTTCAGGAACTTGCGGATGCTGAGGTTGAAGGTCTCGTCGTTCATGTTCATCTCCGTCATGGTGCCGCCGCGGGACCCGCGCCGCGCTTCACCGCTTCCAGCAAGGGCGCGACGATGTCCATCGGCAGCGGGAAGACGATGGTCGAGTTCTTGTCGGCGGCGATCACGGTCAGCGTCTCCAGGTAGCGCAACTGGATCGCCAGCGGCTGCCGCGCCAGCACCTCGGCGGCCTGGGCCAGTTTTTCCGAGGCCTGCAGTTCACCCTCGGCGTGGATCACCTTGGCGCGGCGTTCGCGCTCGGCCTCGGCCTGACGCGCGATGGCGCGGATCATCGTGTCGTTCAGGTCGACATGCTTGATCTCGACGTTGCTGACCTTGATGCCCCAGGCGTCGGTCTGGCTGTCGAGGATCTTCTGCAGGTCGAGATTCAGGCGCTCCCGCTCCGACAGCATTTCGTCAAGCGTGTGCTTGCCCAGCACCGCGCGCAGCGTGGTCTGTGCGAGCTGGCTGGTGGCGTCGAGAAAACGCTCGACTTGGATCACCGCGCGCTCGGGGTCGACGACGCGGAAGTACAGCACTGCGTTGACCTTCAGCGTCACGTTGTCGCGCGAGATCACGTCCTGGCTCGGCACGTCCATCACCACGGTGCGCAGGTCGATGCGCACCATCTGCTGGATGCCGGGGATCAACACCACCAGGCCCGGGCCCTTGACGCGCCAGAAGCGCCCGAGCTGGAACACCACACCGCGCTCGTACTCGCGCAGGATGCGCAGCGAGCTGGCTGCCAGTATGGCCAGCAGGATGAGTGCGGGCCCGAGGCCGAATAGAAGGCTCATGGCAATGCTCCTTGTGGTGTGTTCGTATCCGCCAGTGGCGTGACTTCGAGTGTGAGGCCGTCGACGCGCGTGACGCGCACGCGCTGACTCGGCAACAGCACTTCGGCCGCGCGCACGCGCCAGCGTTCGCCGGCCACCAGGGCCCAGCCTTCGCCGCCAGCGAATTCGAGCACCTCGCCTGCCATACCGAGCAGGCGCGCGGCGCCGCTGGCCAGCGGCCGACGTCGGGCCTTGGCGGCCATGCCGGCGAGGCCGATCACGGCCGCGGCCGAGGCCAGCGCCAGGCCGATCACCAGCGCGAGCGGGATGCGCAAGCCCGGCACATCGCTGTCAACCAGCAACAGGGCACCGAAGGCGAAGGCCGCCACGCCGCCGATGCCCAGCGCGCCGTAGCTGGGCACGAAGGCCTCGGCAACGAAGAAGGCGATGCCCAGCAGGATCAGGCCCAGGCCGGCGTAGTTGATCGGCAGCATCTGCAGCCCCCACATCGCGAGCAGCAGGCACAGGCCGCCGATCACGCCGGGCGCCACGGAGCCCGGGTTCATGAACTCGAACAGCAGGCCGTACACGCCGATCATCATCAGCACCAGGGCCAGGCTCGGGTCGCTGATCACGGCCAGCAGCCGGCCGCGCCAGTCGGGCTCCACGGCCACGATGAGTGCCTTCGCCGTGGCGAGCGTGACGCTGCCGGCGCTCGCACCCGCGGCCGCACCCGCACCACCGAGCGCGACGACGCGGCCGTCGAGCTGGCGCAGCAGGTCGGGCACGTCGGCGGCCACCAGGTCGATTACCTTGCGCGCCAGCGCGTCGTGCGCCGACAGGCTCACCGATTCGCGCACCGCCTGCTCGGCCCAGGCCACGTCGCGCCCGCGCAGTTGTGCCAGGCTGCGCAGGTAGGCGGCAGCGTCGTTGATGCGCTTGGCGGCCATCGTGTCGTGGCCGGCCTCGGCCGCTGCGCCAGATGCCGCGCTGGCCGGCCGGGCCGGCGGCTCGGCGCCGCCACCGGGTGACGGCAGGCCGATGGCCACCGGCGTGGCCGCGCCGACATTGGTAGCCGGGGCCATCGCCGCGATGTGCGAGGCGGAGAGGATGTAGGTGCCGGCGCTGGCCGCGCGCGCGCCCTGCGGCGCGACGAATCCCGCTACCGGCACCGGCGATGCGAGGATGTCCTTGACGATGCTGCGCATGGCAGTGTCCAGCCCGCCCGGCGTGTCCATCTGCAGCACCACGAGTTGCGCGTGCTCCTGCGCCGCCCGATCCAGCGTGCGCTTGACGTGATCGGCGGTGGCCGGGCCGATGGCGCCGTCAATGTGCATGACGAAGACCGGTGCCGCGCCGTCCGCCACCGGCGCCTGGGCTGCGCCGGCCAGCGTCGCCAGCAGTGCGAAAGCGGAGGGCAACCAGGCGCCGGGCTTCATGGCAGGGTTCGCCGTGCGGCTAACTCTCGAGCCGGAAGCCCACCTTGAGCGTGACCTGGTAATGCGCCACCTTGCCATCGGCCACATGGCCGCGCGTCTGGACCACCTCGAACCAGTCGATGTTGCGCAAGGTCTTGGCCGCCATCTCGATGGCATTCTGGATCGCGGCGTCGGTGCTGATGGCCGATGAGCCGACCAGTTCGACGAGCTTGTAGACATGATCAGCCATCACACGCTCCTGGTGACATGCCGGCGCTCGATCGGCCTGGGCAGGCCGCGAATGCAGCCGATGGCGCCGTGCTGGGCCTGCCCTTGCCGGCACAGCGTACACCCGCGTGCCGGGCGCCGCCACCACCACCCGCAGGACACGGCCGACGCGATGCATCAGGCCTGCGTCGTCATACGCTGGGGTGTCGAACGCAGGTGGCGAGAAGGGCGGCTGCCGCGATCGACAAGATCCAGACGATCCAGACCGCGACCACGCTGCGCGTGCCCTTTTCGCGGAACAGGCTGCGGCCGGCGGGCCAATGAGACGGTCGCTTGAACATGGGCGGTGTCCTCAGCGCAGTCAAACGATGGCGCTGTGTGACCGCGCAAAAGCGTGCCCCGCCGCGTCGGTCAGGCACCGATCGGGGCGGGGCAGCCGCAATGCCGAGGCACTGCGCACAGTCACACTCGCGTGGCTCAGCCGCGCTTGGCCTTGCCCGTGGCCTTGGCCATCGAGCCGGCAACGGCGGCGAAGTTGGCTTCGGCGGTTTCAGTAGCCTGGCGGCCGGCCTTTTGCAGGCTGTCGAACGCGTTGTTCGCGGTCGCGATCGCCGACTTGAACAGCTCGACGCCGTTGCCCGAACCAGCGGGAGCGTTCTTGCCGGCGGCCTCGATCAGCGCGGCGAACGAGCCTTGTGCCGCAGCAGCCTGCTGGCCGGCAACCTTCTCGACGTCGGCCTTGATGCTGGCCACGATGCCCGCCACCTGTTTGCCGTAGGCGGTGGCTTTTTCGGCGCTGGGCTGTAGCAGGGTGGCTTGCAGCGCGAACAGCGCTTGCGGATCCTTCGCCGACAGCGCGGCCAGACCTGCTTCGGTGGCTTCGTCGAGGCTGGTCTTGAGAACCTGCAGGTTGAGTGCGGTGAGTTGCTCGACGCCTTCGAACGCCTTGGTGGTCATGCCCATCAGGGTTTCGAAGTTGGCCTTGTTGGTGGCGGTGAATTGTTCGGTGTTCAGCATGGTGTGCTCCTGTGGGTTGGGTTGGGTTGGGTTCTTGAAGCAGTTTGCTGCACTGCAACATAATTGAATGTTAGCCGGTGAGCCGGCAATTGCAAGACAAATTTGCTGCAATGCAGCATTCTAGGTGTGCAACCCTAGGCCGGGCTCGGGCTCAGTGCCAGGCGCCGGGAAGCTGCAGTCGCGCCGCCAGGCCTGACCCCACCAGGCTCGCCTCGATGGCCTGCCCTATCGCCCGCGCCCGCTCGCCGTGCCGCTGCGCGGCGTCGGACTGGCCGTGCGCGGCACACAGGCGCGCCAGCGCGGCCTGGGTGTCGAGCTGCAGCCGCACGCGGCCGGTGGCGTCGGCCAGTGCTGCGGCGCGGGTCAGCTCGGCCTGCGCCGGCGCGTAGTCCTTCTCGGCGAGCGCCGCCTCGCCGCGCCAGCGGCGCGCGCTGGCCTCGAGCTCGCGCAGGCCGTTGGCCTCGGCGATGGCGAGCAATTCATCGGCATGGGCGCGGCAGCGGCTTGCATCGCCGACGGCCAGCGCGATCTCGGCTAGGCCGTCGAGACAACGCACGCTCAAATAGCGCTCGGCGCTGCAGCGGGTTTGCTCAAACGTGGCGTGCAGCGCCGGCAGGTTGCTCGCGTGGCCGAGCCGCGCCTGCGCCACCGCCACCTGCGTGTCGAGCGTGGCGCGCCAGAACAGGATGCCGCTGTCGCGCCCGAGCGCACGACCACGCTCGAGTTGCTCGAGGGCGCGCTCGTTCAGGCCCAGGTCGAGCAGCAGGTGGCCGAGGAAATCGTGGGCGATGAGCTGGTAGCGCACCTGCTGCAGGCTCTCCAACCAGCGCAGCGTTTCGCCCATGCGCAACCAGGCCTCGCCGTAGCGGCCGGTGCAAGCCCGCGCATGGTCCAGCCCGAGCAGGGTCGGCCCGATGTGCCATTGCAGATCAGCCGCCCGTGCGATGCCGAGCGCCGCCTCGAAGTTCGCGGTCGCGCGCGGGTAGTCGCCCAGGCCGCGGCTGCCGACGCAGGCGTAGCCGATCATCATCAGGTTCTCGCACTCGTAGCTCTTGTCGCCGATACCGCGGGCCAGCGCCAGCGAGCGCGTGTAGGCGTCGATTGCCGGCGCGGGCTCGGCGTTGGCAAAGTGCGCCTCGCCGCGGCCGTGCCAGGCCTGCACCGCCACCAGGTCGGTGAAGCCCGTGCGCTCGCAGATCTGCACTGCCTGCTGGTGGAACCCGGTGGCCTGGTCGTTCAGGCCACGGCTCCACGCCACCGTGCCCAGGTGGTACAGCGTGTCGGCGGCGTGGTGCTCGTCGTTCATCGCGCGCGATTCGGCCAGCGCTTCGGCCAGGCAGGCCGTGGCCTCCTGGTAGGCATCGGCGCGCCGGTAGGCCATGCCCAGGTGGACCAGCGCGTCGCGCGTTGCGGCGCGGCTACCGGCGGCGCGCGCGGCATCGACGACCACGCGCAGGTCGGCCACCGCGCCCTGGGTCTGCCCGGCCTGCGCTCGGGCCGCACCGCGCAAGGCGTGGACGCCCAAGCGCTGCGGCGCGTCGAAGGCCTGCGGGTGCGCTGCGCACAGCGCGGCAGCGCGATCGAACCAGTGCAGGGCATCGCGCAGCGCAAACAGTGCCTGCGAACGCTGGGCCGCCAGCACCAGGTAGTGCAGCGCCTTGGCCCAGACGTGAGCACGCTCGAAGTGCTCGGCGAGTTGGGCCTGGCGTTCGTGTTCATGCTCGATTGCATGGTCCCGCAATAGGCCTTCGCCACGCCGCTCCAGCGCTTCGGCCACCCGCTGGTGCAGCAAGCGGCGCCGCGCGCCGCCCAGGTCGCGATACAGAACTTCGCGCAGCTTGCCGTGGCTGAAGTCATAGGCGCCGCCCTCGGGCTCCTCGCGCCACAAGCGGCGCTTGACGAGGGCCTCCACCGCATCGAGCAAGGGCGCCTCGGGCTCGCCCGTCACGCTGAGCAGGGTGTCGAAATCGAAGCGCCGGCCGAGCACCGCGGCGATCTCGAGCACCGGGCGCAGCGCCTTGGGCACATGGGCCAGCCGCACGCGCACGGCGGCGCGCAGCGCGTCGGGCAACAGCGCCGCTTCCGGCGTGGCCGCGTTCGCGCCAGGGTCGAGCTGCGTCTCGCCCGCGCTCAGCGATTGCAGGATCGAGATCAGGAAGAACGGGTTGCCCGCGGTTTCGCGGTGCAGGCGCTCGGCCAGGCCGTGGCTGCCGGGCTGGGTGTCGGCCAGCGCGGCGACGAGGGCTTCGGTGTCGGCCGGGCCCAGCCGGCCCAGCGGCAGCCGGCGCGCGCCGGCTTCGCGGCGCAGGCTCTCGGCCCACTGGGCCAGGCGCTCGTCGCTGCCCAGCTCTTCGTCGCGGCAGGTGTAGATCACCCCCACCGGGCGCTGCGCGGCATGGCGGGCGAGAAGCTGGAACACCTGCGCGCTGGCGTCGTCGGCCCACTGGATGTCGTCCACCATCAGGATCAACGGGCGGCCGCCGCGGCTGGCCTCGAAGAGCTGGTCCACCGCGCGGGGCAGGCGGGCCTGGCGCGCGGCGGGGAAATCGTTCGACAACGCCGGCAGTCCGGGCGCGCGCTCCGTGATCTCGGGCACCAGGGCCGCCAGTTCGGCCAGCGACACCGGGGCCAGCGTGCGCAGGGCGAAATCCGCCACGTGGTCGAGCACGCGGGTGACGAGATCCACCACCGGCTGGTACGGCGTTGCGCGTTCGATCTCGTAGCACTGGGTGGCCAGTGTGGGCAGGCCCAGGGCCCGGGCATGGCGCTCCACCTCGCGCAGCAGCCGGCTCTTGCCGATGCCCGGCTCGCCTTCGATCAACACCGTGAAGCCGCTGCCGGCACTGAGCCGTGCGACGAGCCCGGTGAGCAGCGCGAACTCGGCGACCCGGCCGACGAAGGGCGCGGCGTCGCTCGCCGCGACATCGGGAAAAGCGGGCAAGGCGGGCGCAGCGGGCGCGGCCGACGCGAGGGGCAGCACGTCGAGCCGCAAGCGGTGGGTGGCGCTGAGCGCGCGGGCGGCGTTGAGGAAGTCGCGCCGCTCCTCGGCAGGGATGGCCAGCGCGGTGGCCAGGCGTTCGGCGAGGTGGCGCGACGGGCGGCGCTCGTCGGCCTCGATCTTGCGGATCGAAAACCCCGAGCAACTGACCCGCTCGGCGAGCGCCTCCTGGGTCAGGTCCAGCGCCTTGCGGCGCCGCCGCAGCCAGTAGCCAAACGAATCCGTCCGCTCCTGCATGCCGTGTGGCCCCTTCGCCGCAATGACCCGGATGACTCTAGCAGGCGGGCCGTTGATTCAGTTCTTGCCCGCTTTTTGTCCCGCTTTAGGGCACCCCGTGCACGCGGGCGCGCAGTGCAATGGCGGCCTGCCGACAAGCCGGTCGTCAGCCAGCGTCTGCCACCCACCCCACCAGGAACACAGCCATGCCCGCAAGCCTTTTCGAGCGACTCGGCGGCCACGACGGCATCACCCGCCTCGTGACCGACATCGTCGACAACCACTACGCCAACCCGCTCATCCGCAGCCGCTTCGAGCAGATCAAGGACCGCGCTGCCGTGGAGCGCCATTCCGTCGAGTTCCTGTGCGCCGGCAGCGGCGGGCCGCAGGCCTACACCGGCCGCGACATGTTGACGACCCACAAGGGCATGAACATCAGCGAGCAGGAGCTCGTTGCAGCGATCGACGACATCGTCACGGCGATGGGCAAGAACCAGCTCGACGCCGCGGTACAGAACGAAGTGGTCGCGATCCTGTACTCGTTGAAGGGCGACGTGGTGCGGCGTTGAGGGGCGGGTTGGGGCCTGTGCACGTATGACTATCAACTGCGCGCGTGACCGCACTGATCAACGGTCTGGTCTTTGCGGCTCGGACTGTCAGGCTGAAAAACCTTGTAACCTCTCGGTCGAAGCAACCTCCCGAAGCAGCGCGTTTTGGGGCAATTGCGGATGCACGCAGACGTGACCTACGATGAGATTCAGTGGACACAACCACGCAGTTGGTGAGCGTTTTCGAAGTACGCGCCGAGGATCTGTCGGAAGACGAACTCATGACGTGGACAGTTCTGTCAGACGTTGAGCAGCAGATCGTTAAGAAGCTGACCGGCCCTGGGGCAATGCTGATTTCCGGTCCGCGCGGAAGCAGGAAGAGCACGCTGTGCAAGATTGCATTCTTCGATCTTCTGAAAAGCCGACCACGCGGTCCATCACATCACGGCGCGCGGTGAGCATCACGATGGGCAGCGCGCTTTCCTTGCGGATGGTGCGGCAGAGCTCGAAGCCGTCCATCTCGGGCAGCATCACGTCAAGAATGGCGGCGTCGAAGCCCGGCCCATTCCCGCGCAACAGCGCCAGCCCGGCGCTGGGCCGGGTGGCGTGCTACAGCTCGAACCCGGCCCGCGCAAAGTACGCCGCCAGCGGCAGGCCGAGCAGTTCGTCGTCGTCGATCAGAAGCAGGCGGGGCATGCCGGGCAATTTGCTGCGCCTGCTGAACCACGGTTCAGGAGCGGTGGGCCCAGCCACGCCCGCGGCTGGCCATGAATTCGCGCACCTTTGCCTGCTGCTCGGGCTTAAGGCTGTCGTATAAGTCGGCCATCGCGGCGATGACCTCGGGGCTTTGCGTGGTGATGGCGCCAGTCTTGGCCTCGACGAGATTCTTGGCCTTGGCGCGGTCGAAGCTGGGGTCGGCCACCAGCGATTGCAGCTCGGCGCGCGGTGCGAGCAGGCGGCCATGCCGCCGAACAGAACGGTGACGCCGAAGACGCCGACGAGGGTGCGTTTGGTCCAGGTTTGCATCGTGAGATCCTCGGGGCCGGGTGGGTTATGTGCGGCCAGTGGTTAAACAGGGACTTCACTGTGCCGGTGCTCGCGCGGCGCGTCCTTTCGCTGGGGTATCGCTGTGTATCGTTTTTTGTCGCGACAGCGCAAGCGTCGGCACGCTGCCGGCGGCACCACAAAGGGTGCACAGTGTTCGCCATCGCACAGAGCGGCGGGCGGCGCCGCCCTAAAGTCGATCGGGTGGGGCAGGCGCGCGTTTCAAGGCCCGGCGCCGCACCAACCAAAGAAGCGAATCATGAATCGAATCATCTGGCTCGTCGGCGCCGTCGTCATCGTGTTGTTCGTGCTCGGGTACTTCGGCCTGCGCTGAGGGCACGCACCTGGCCGCCACTCACACGCGACAGACCATGGCATCGTTGCAGATCGACCCGAACCCGCCCCAACTCACGCCAACTCAGCACCTGGCGGGCTGGCGACGCGAGTTCTGCGCCGAGTTGCTCGGCAACGGCGCGGCCCGAATCTTCGTCCGCGCCGTCGAGGAAAGCTCGTTGAAGGCCGCCGAACTCCAGCGTGCCATCCTGTTCCATCGCCTGGACACGCGCTTCACCGACCTGACCGGTTGCGTCGACGCGATCCAGGCCGATCTGGCGCGGCTGGCCGACACGGCGCGGCGCACCCAGCCGGCCAAGGAAAACCTGTTCGTCGCCGTCGAGTACGACCGCGCCCTCTGGGCGCGTGTGCAGCAGGGACTCGATCAGTGGGCGCGGCGCTGAGGCCGGCGCCGGTGCACCCTACGTTGACTGCAGCATGCGGATCAGCATGTCGATCACGTCGTTGCCGTCGGGCGATTTCAGCCGGTGCTGGCGCAGCGAGCGGGCCAGCTCGGCGCGCGCCAGCATCTGCGTGTCGGAGCGGATCAGGATGCCGGCGATGGCGCGCTGCGCTTCGAGCGAGCGGGCCTGCGGGAACAGGCCGGCGATCTCTTGCAGGCTTTGCGGATCGGCCAGGCGCTGCCGCGCCAGCGTCTCGAGGGCGCGCACCTGGGCTGCGGCGGCCGTCATGCGCGCGATGCCCGAGGTGACGGCACGCACTTCGCCGACGCCGGCCAGCGGGCGCTGGCGCAGGTAGGCCTGGGCGATCACAACGTCGTCGTCACGCGAACTCGTCAGCGCGCGAACCGTGCGTTCGTGGGCCGGTGTGTCGCCCAGACATGCCAGCACGGCCGAATGCGCCACGTTGGCGGGGCGCGGCGCACCGGTGGCCAGCAGTTGGCGCGCCAGCCCCGCGTCACGCTCGGCGGGTGGCGCGCAGACCAGATCAACTTCGTTCTTACCCAGGCTGCCGCGGGCCATGCGCTCGGCCAGCGTGCGCACGAACTCGGCCTGCTCCTGCGCGGGGGTGAGCCAGCCCAGGGTGCGCGCCAGCGCCATCATGCGGGCCTGCACCGCGGCTTCGTCGGCATCGCGGGCAAACGCGAGGTAGCGCTCGCGGGTGGGGTGGTCGCGTTCGATGGCGGCCAGCGCCGCGGCGACCTCAGGCACGCGCCGCTGCGCCGCGCCGAGCGAAGCGGCGTAGCGCTCGATGTGGTCGAGGAACATGCGCACGTCGGTCACGTCGCGCTGCAGCACCTGATGCAGGAAGGCCAGCTTCTGCGCGTCCGTGGGCCGCTCGTCGGTGAAGGCGCACATGTCGCTGCGAAAACTGGCATGCGGATCGGCATCGGTGAGGCCGGCCACAGCGATCATCGAGCTGGGCCCGAAGAGCTTCAGCAACGTCGCGCTGGCGTGCCCGCCCGCGACCTCGCCCGCAGGCGCGGTCTGGAAGTAGCGTTCGAGCAGCGGCCCGGCCGTGCGCCCGAGCGGCGCCTTCGACGAGAAGCCATACAGCACCGGCACGTCCTTGAAGATGTGGCGCAAGCGGTCGCGGTTGCTCTGACCGTAGCGCTCGCTGAGCAGGGCCGACGTGCGATCGGCGTCAGCCTGCGATTGGCCGGCACGTAGCAGGCTGCGCGTGACTTCCGACGAGGCCGCATAGCGCGGGTCGGACTTCAAGGTGTTGCAGCCGAACAGGTACACCTCCTTCAACTGCGAGAACAAGCCGTTGCCGGCCGCGCTGCACGACGCGTGCTGCAGCTCGTGGACGGTGAGGAATTCGCGGTCGTCGAAACGGTCGGTGTAGAACTCGGTGCCGTCGTCGAAGTGGCCGGAGATGATGAGTGCGTCGCAGGTCACGCCGCGCCGACGGGCCGATTCCAGCCAATCCGGCTGGCCGCGCTGCACCAGCTCGACGAACTTGTAGTCGCCGCGCGGCAGGTGGCGCTGGAACGCATCTTTCTCGTCGGAGGAGTTGATGGTGACGGTGCACACCGTCTTCGACGCCGCGACCGCAGCGGGCGAGCCCGTCAAGGCCAGGCACGCCATCACGGCGGCCGACGGGGTGAACAAGGATCGGCTCAGGCAACGTGGACGCAGCATGGCCGAGTGTTCCACAAGGCGTACCCGCCCACCGAAGTGGCGTGTAACCGATCACCCCCCTGAGCCCATTGTTGCCGGAAAGGGCACCCGCTCAGGGTGATTGCAGCCTGCGGATCAGCGCGTCGACCATGTCGTCGCCGGGAGGCGACGTGCGGCGCTCCTTTTGCAGCGTGGCCACGAGTTGCGGGCTGGCGATCGAGCGCAGGTCGGCGCGCAGCAGGATGCCAGCGATGGCGGCTTGAACCGGCCACGACGGCGTTTGCTCGTACAGGCGTGTCAGGCGGTCCAGGATGTCGCGATCGGACACATAGTGCCGGCCCAGCGCCTCCAGCGCCCGCACCTGCGCTTCGGAAGGCGGCATGCCGGCGATGCTGTCGACAATGCGTTGCAACTCGCTGGCGTCGTTCAGCGGCCGGTGGCGCAGGTAGGCCTGCGCGATCTTCACGTCGGCTTCGACCGGGCTGACCAGCGCCTGCAGCGTGCGCGCATGGGCCTCGGCGCTGCCCAGGCAGGCGCGCACTGCCGCATGCGCCACATCGTCGGCCGCGGTGCCCGCCACGACGCGCCGGTTGAACGCGCCGTCGAGCTCGTGTTCCTGGTTCAAGGTGCAGGCCAGATCGACCTCGGTGATGCCGAGCGTG
>JANOKY010000163.1:0-4712 GCA_031419635.1 Burkholderiales bacterium
CTTGGGGGCCACAACCGCCAGCATGCGTTGAAGAGGGCGCTGCTGCAGGCCTACCACGGTGAAGGCCGCAACCCCGGCGCGCACGAGGTGCTGCTCGAACTCGCCGTGGCCGCCGGCCTGGATGCCGAGCGTGCCCGCGCCGTGCTGAAGAGCAAGGAATTTACCGACGAGGTGCGCGAAGCGGAACGGTTCTGGCAAGAGGCCGGCATCGACGGCGTGCCCGCGGTGGTCATCAACCGCCGCCACCTGATCCAGGGCGGCCAGCCACCCGAGGTCTTCGCACAAGCCTTGCGAAAAATCGCCGCCGAGGCTTGAGCAGGGCAGGCAACGTCGGGATCAAGGCGCGCATCGCCAGAGCGGCAACGATGCTGCCGCTGGCACAGCGGCAACGCGCGCCTGGGGCGACGCGCGAAGCCGCGGCGCAGATACTCAGTGGCGCCTACCTCGATCTGCTGGCGTCCAGCTCGTGCGGGATCGCTGTGGCCAGATAGTCGTACACCCGCCGCACGACGCGGTTGCTGCGGATCTCGCGATGCACCGCCAGCCAGCACGGCAGCGGCGCGATCTTCAGCATCGGCAGCAGCGGCCGCACGCCCGGCCAGTGCGCGAGGTTGTAGGCCGCGACGAAGCCGATGCCGGCACCGGCGGCGACGAGCCGGCCATAGGCCACATGGTTGTCGGTGCGCAGCGCGAAGTGCTCGCGCGTGACCGCATGACCCATCGCCGCAAAGCCGTGCAGCAACTGCTCGTCGCGGTCGTAGCCGATCAGCCGGTGATGCAGCAGATCGGCAGGAACGCGCGGCGTACCGGCCCGCGCCAGGTAGCTGTCATGGGCGGCGGCGACGATGGCCACCTCGCCCAGCTTGCGCGCGATCAACGAGGTCTGCACCGGCCGGACCATGCGCACGGCGATGTCGGCTTCGCGGCGCAACAGGTTCGTCAAGGCGTTGGACGCGATCAGCTCGATCTGGATGCCAGGCTCCTCGGCCTGCAGCGCGGCCAGCACCGGCGGCAGCAGCCAGACCGCAGCGACTTCGCTGGTCGAGATGCGCACCGTGCCACCGGTCGCATCGCGCCGGCCGGCAAGGGCGCGACCGAGCGTGTCGGCGCTGTCCTGCATCTGCCGCGCGGCATCGGCGATGGCCAGCGCCGCCGCGGTCGGCGAGACGCCGCGTCCGGTGCGCTCGAACAGGGGCGCCTTCAACTGCGCCTCGAGTTCGGCGATGTGCCGCGACAGCGTCGGCTGCCGGGCGCCAAGCTGGCGCGCCGCGCCCATCAGGCTGCCGGCATCGAGCACCGCCAGGAAGCTCTTCACCAGGGCCCAGTCGAAGCGTTCCGTGAATTCCCTGACCATACGGAAATGTATAGCTCGAATACATGTGTCGGCAATTGTCGGATGAGCCTGGCGTGCGCACACTGACGGCCATCGACACCGCAGGAGTTCTTCATGACCGCACCCACCGTTCTCGTCCTCGGCACCAACGGCCGCTTCGGCGCCGCCGCAGTCCAGTCCTTCGCCGCCGCCGGCTGGCGCGTGCTGGCCCAAGCCCGCCGTGCGCCCACCGCGCCGCTGCCGCCCGGCGCGGTGGTCATCGACACCTCACTGGCCGACACCGAGGCGCTGGCGCGTCGCGCCGCCGGCGCACGAGTCGTCGTCCATGCCGTCAACCCGGTCTACACCCGCTGGGACGCCGAGCTGCTGCCGTTGGCGCGCCAGGGCATGGCGGTGGCCGAGCGCCTGGGTGCTCGCTTCATGCTGCCGGGCAACGTCTACAACTTTGGCGCCGGCATGCCCGCGCGACTGCTCGAAGACACGCCGCAGCGCCCGACGACGCGCAAGGGCCGCCAGCGTTGCCAGATCGAAGACGAACTCCAGGCCCGCGCGGCGCAGGGCCTGGCCAGCGTGGTCATCCGTGCCGGCGATTTCTACGGCGCCGGCAGCGGTTCGTGGCTCGACCAGGCCATCGTCAAGGACCTGCGCAGCGGCAAGCTGGTCTACCCCGGCCCGCTCGATGTGCCGCATGCCTGGGCCTACCTGCCCGACCTGGCGCGCGCCTTCGTCGCGGTCGCCGCGCGCGACGACGCGCCCCCATTCCAGCGCCTGCACGTCGCCGGCCACACACTGACCGGCCATCAGCTGCTGGCGGCCATCGACACCGCGGCAGCCGAACTGGGGCTGCGGCCGGCCGCGGGCTTTCGCTGGGGAGCCATGCCCTGGGGCCTGATCCGCACGATTGGCGTCGTGTATCCGCTGTGGCGCGAGCTGGCGCGCATGAGCTACCTCTGGCGCGTGCCGCATGCGCTCGACGGCGCGGCATTGCGCGACGCCGTCGGCGAGCTGCCGGTGACGCCGGTGCCGGTGGCGCTGCGTGAGGCTCTGCTTGCGCTCGGCATCGGACAGACCGGCACCCACCTCGCTGCGGCGCATTGAGGTCGGGCGGCAGGCGGGGCGCTCAAAGGGCGCTATCGTCCGGCCTGCATGAATCCAGGCCGCACCTCTGCACCACTGCTCGACGTCAGCGACCTGCGCGTCACGCTGCAAACGGCGCATGGACCTGCCGAGGCGTTGCGCGGGGTGACGTTCGCGCTCGCGGCCGGCGCCACGCTGGGCCTGATCGGCGAATCGGGCTGCGGCAAATCGATGACGGCGCTGGCCTTGATGGGCTTGTTGCCCGACGGCGCGCAGGTATCGGGCAGCATCCGCTTCGACGGCCGTGAGCTGACCACGCTGGACGAAGACGCGCTGTGCAAGCTGCGCGGCGACCGCATCGCGATGGTCTTCCAGGAGCCGATGACGGCGCTGAACCCGCTGCACCCGATCGGCCGCCAGATCGCCGAGCCGCTGCGCCTGCATCGCGGCATGGATGGCACGGCAGCGCGCGCCGAAGCGCTGCGCTTGCTCGAACGCGTGCAACTGCCGAAGGCGCGCGAGCGGCTCGACAGCCACCCGCACCAGCTCTCCGGCGGCCAGCGCCAACGCGTCGTGATCGCCATCGCGCTGGCCTGCGGGCCTGACCTGCTGATAGCAGACGAGCCGACCACCGCGCTGGACACGACCGTGCAGCGCGAGGTGCTGGATCTGCTCGACGAGCTGCGGCGCGACAGCGGCATGGCGCTGCTGCTGATCAGCCACAACCTGGATGTGATGGCCGCGCGGGTGGCGCAATTGGCGGTGATGTACGGCGGCGCCATCGTCGAGCAGGGCCCCACGCAGGCGGTGTTCGAGCGCCGCGCGCACCCGTACACGCGAGGGCTCTTTGCCGCGCGGCCGCGGCTCGGTGCCGACCGCCGTGTGCCGCTGGCCACGATCTCCGGGCGCGTGCCGGCGCTGCATGAGATGCCGGCGGGCTGCGTGTTTGCCGATCGCTGCCCGCTGGTGGTCGAGGCTTGCCGCGCGGAGCTGCCTGCGGCCGAGGCGGTCGGGGCGGGGCACAGTGTGCGTTGCATTCGCTGGCAGACGCAGCCATGAGTGGCACCACGCTGGTCGAGGCCGTCGCCCTGAGCCAACGGTACCCGCTGCCGCGCGAGCACCTGTTCTCGTCCGCCACCACCGTGCAAGCCCTCGCCGACGTCAGCTTCACGCTGCAAGCCGGCACCACGCTGGGCATCGTCGGCGAATCGGGTTCGGGTAAGAGCACGCTGGCGCGGCTGGTGATGGCGCTGGAAGCACCGAGCGCCGGCCGCGTGCTGTTCGAGGGCAGCGACCTGCATGCCTTGCCGCCCGAAGCCTTGCGCCACGCCCGGCGCGATTTCCAGATGGTGTTCCAGGATCCGTACAGCTCGCTCGACCCGCGCATGTCGATTGCCCGCACCGTCGCCGAACCGCTGGAGCGTCTCGACCATGTCAGCCGCAGCGAGCGCCGTGAGCGCGCCGCGGCGATGCTCGATGCGGTGGGCCTGAACGCCGCGCAGGACCTCGACAAGGTGCCGCATGAGTTTTCAGGCGGCCAGCGCCAGCGCATCGCCATCGCGCGCGCACTGATCACGCAGCCCAAACTGATCGTCGCCGACGAGCCGGTCAGCGCGCTCGATGTCTCGGTGCAGGCCCAGGTGCTCAACCTGATGCAGGATTTGCAGCAGCGCTTCGGTCTGGCCTACCTGTTCATCAGCCATGACCTGGCTGTCGTCGAGCGCATGGCCGACGAGATGCTCGTGCTGCAGGCGGGCCGCGTAGTCGAGCGTGGCCTGCCTGCCGATGTGTTGCGCTCGCCGGCGCACCCCTACACCCGGCGCCTGCTGGCCGCCGTGCCGCAGCCACTGTGGCAGCATCCACCCTGAATCCCGCCGCGATCCGTTCGTCCTGAGGTATCGAAGGATCAACGGTGTCCGGCGACCCAGGCTTCCTTCGATACCACAGGACGAACGGACATCAGCCCGAACGGGGCGTTGCAATGAAAATGCCGACCATGATGAACCCGATCCGACACGCTGCCATCCTCGTCGTTGCCGCCACCCTGTGCGCCGCGGGCCCGGCCCACGCCCAGACCAACAAGACGCGCGTCACGCTGGCGATGGTGCTGGAGCCGCCCGGCATGGACCCGACGATCGCGCCGGCTGCGGCCATCGGCGAGATCGTCCACTACAACGTGCTCGAAGGCCTGACCAAGATCAACGTCGACGGCACGGTGACGCCGCTGCTGGCCGAGAGCTGGACGATGGACCCGGATGGCCGCAGCTACACCTTCAAGCTGAGGAAGAGCGTGAAGTACCAC
>JANOKY010000164.1:0-1715 GCA_031419635.1 Burkholderiales bacterium
ATCATGCGCGCCGGCGACCTCGGCTTCTTCGACAAGGTGCAGACCAAGTTCGCCCACCTCGACGAAGCCCAGATGCGCGCCACCGGCGTGCGCGTGGTGCCACCTGCGGTGGCGCGGCGCGGCAGCTACATCGCGAAAAACGTGGTGCTGATGCCGAGCTACGTCAACATCGGCGCCTATGTCGACGAAGGCACGATGGTCGACACCTGGGCCACCGTGGGCTCGTGCGCGCAGATCGGCAAGAACGTGCACCTCTCGGGCGGCGTGGGCATCGGCGGCGTGCTCGAGCCGTTGCAGGCCAACCCGACGATCATCGAAGACAACTGCTTCGTCGGTGCGCGCAGCGAGGTCGTCGAGGGCGTGATCGTCGAGGAGAACTCGGTCATCTCGATGGGCGTGTACATCGGCCAGAGCACCAAGATCTACGACCGTGCCACCGGCGAAGTGAGCTACGGCCGCATCCCGGCCGGATCGGTGGTGGTTTCCGGTAATTTGCCCAGTGCCGACGGCAAGTACTCGTTGTACTGTGCGGTGATCGTCAAAAAGGTCGATGCGCAAACGCGCGCCAAGACGAGCATCAACGAACTGCTGCGCGCTTAGAAAGTGCGCAGCGCGATCCAGGAGCGGCAAGACATGAGCATGAGCCCCACCACCAGCACCGGCGGCAACATGGAGCGCGTGCTGCGCCTGATGGCGGAGAAAAGCGCCTCCGACGTCTACCTGTCGGCCAACACGCCGATCCTGATCAAGATCAACGGCCAGATCATGCAGTTGTCGGACCAGCCGCTGTCGCACGCCCAGCCGCGCCAGCTGCTGGCCGAGCTGCTGACGCCGCAACAGCTCGAAGAGCTCGACGACACCGGCGAGCTGAACATCGGCGTGGGCATCACCAAGGTCGGCAGCTTCCGCCTGTCGGCCTTTCGCCAGCGCGGCTCGATCGCGGCGGTGTTCCGCTGCATTCCCTATGTGATCCCGACCCTCGAATCGCTGAAGGTGCCGGCCATCCTGGGCGAGCTGGTGATGGAGAAGCGCGGCCTGATCCTGATGGTCGGTGCCACCGGCACCGGCAAGAGCACCACGATGGCGGCGATGCTCGAAAAGCGCAACCAGCAAGTGACCGGGCACATCCTGACGATCGAAGACCCGATCGAATTCCTGTTCACGAACAAGAAGTCGGTGGTCAACCAGCGCGAGGTCGGGCGCGACACCAACAGCCTGCAGATCGCGCTGAAGAACGCCCTGCGCCAGGCCCCCGACGTGATCCTGATCGGCGAAATCCGCGACCGCGAGACGATGACTTCGGCGATCTCGTACTCGCTGTCGGGCCACCTGGTGCTGGCCACCATGCACGCCAACAACAGCTACCACGCGCTGGGCCGCATCCTGTCGTTTTATACCCCCGAGGCGCGGCCGGCGCTGTTGTCCGACCTGGCCTCGGGCCTGCGCGCCATCGTCTGCCAGCGCCTGCTGCGCGTGCAGTCCGGCGGCCGCAGCCCGGCGGCCGAGGTGCTGCTCAACACCAAGCTGATCGCCGAGTGAATCGAACAGGGCGACATCATCGGCGTCAAGGAAGCGATGGAAAAATCGCTGGCCGAAGGCTCGCAGACTTTCGAGGCCGATCTGGCGCGCATGATCACCGAAGGCACCATCACCCGCGAAGAGGGCCTGACCTTCGCCGACTCGCCGACCAACCTGCTGTGGCGCCTGCAGAACGA
>JANOKY010000165.1:0-2625 GCA_031419635.1 Burkholderiales bacterium
GAGTTCAAGAAAGCCTGGACCGGCATCTACCCGCTCGAGCTCGAGTACCAGCGCTCGGAGATGCAGCCGCAGTTCGCCAACATCGCCACGCCGAGCGAGATCGTCGTCACCACCAGCTTCACGCTGGAGATCGGCGACACCTCGGGCACGGTCCATTTCTGCTTTCCGTACGCCACCTTGGAGCCGATCCGCGACGTGCTCTACAGCACCGTGCAGGGCGACTCGAACGAGCCCGACCGGCGCTGGATCAACTTGCTGAAAACGCAGATCCAGGCCGCCGAGGTGCAACTGGTGGCCGAGCTGGCCACCGCGCCGGCCACGGTCGAGCAACTGCTGGCCTTCAAGCCGGGCGACTTCATCGAGCTCGACCTGGACCCTGCGATCCAGGCCAAGGTCGACGGCGTGCCGGTGCTCGACTGCCACTACGGCACGGCCAACGGCCACTACGCGATCAAGATCGATCGATTGATTTCCAGCTCGCATGTGGGCTGGTTGGGAGCTTCCAATGTCGCCTGAATCCAATCCCGCCGAAGACGGCGGCGCCGAAGACGCGATGGCCGCCGAATGGGCCGCCGCGCTGGAAGAGAGCAAACCCGAAACCGCCAGCGAGGTGGCCACCGCCGTCGAGCAGGCGGCCCCCGCCCAGTTCGCCAATTTCGCCGCGGCCTCGGCGGGCGTGGCCGGTGCCGGTGCCGGTGCCGGCAACGACTTGAACATGATCCTGGACATCCCGGTGCAACTGACCGTGGAGCTGGGCCGCACGCGCATTCCGATCAAACACATCCTGCAGCTCGCGCAGGGCTCGGTGGTCGAGCTCGAAACCCTGGCCGGCGAGCCGATGGACGTGCTCGTCAACGGCTACCTGATCGCGCAGGGCGAGGTGGTGGTGGTGAACGACAAGTTCGGCATCCGCCTGACCGACATCGTGACGCCGAGCGAGCGCATGCGCCGCTTGAGCAAAAACTGAAGCCGTATGTCGACAGGCTCGATGTTGTCGTCGCTGGCCTGGTTCATCGCCGTGCTGGCGCTGATCCCGGCCGCGCTGTGGTTGTTGAAACGCTCGCCCGTCGGCGGCGCAGCGTCGCAAGGCCTGATGCGGCCGGTGGCGGTGCTGGCGCTGGCGCCCAACCAGCGGCTGGTGACGGTCGAGGTCGGCCGCGGCGAAGCGCGGCGCTGGCTGGTGCTCGGCGTCACCGCGCAGAGCATCACCGCGCTGCACGAGATGGCGCCGCAGGACGACGGCGTCGCCACGCCGCCCGCAGCGACGCCGTTCGCCCAACTGCTGGCGCGCTGGCAACCGAAAACGAAAGACGACGATGCGCGCTGACCGCAATGGCCTTTTTTCCCGCCGCGGACGGCGCATCGCGCAAGGCCTGGCCTTGTCGATGTTGTCGGCCCTGCCGGCCCTGGCTTTAGCCCAGCAGGCCGGCGGCAGCAGCCTGCCGCTGATGGTGGCGCAGGGCGCGGGCGGCACCAGCTACTCGGTGCCGATCCAGACCCTGCTGTTCTTCACCGCGCTGTCGTTCCTGCCGGCGCTGCTGCTGTTGATGACCGGCTTCACGCGCATCGTGATCGTGCTCGGCTTGCTGCGCCAGGCCCTGGGCACGCAGGCCGCGCCGCCGAACCAGGTGATCATCGGCTTGTCGCTGTTCCTGACCTTCTTCGTGATGGGCCCGACCTTCGACAAGGTCTACGCCGAGGCCTACCAGCCCTTCGCCGAGAACCGCATCGCCTTCGACGAAGCCCTGAAGCGCGGCGAGGTGCCGATGCGCGCCTTCATGTTGAAGCAGACGCGCCAGACCGACGTGCAACTGTTCGCCAAGCTGGCCAAGCTGCCGGCCGACATCAAGGGCGAGGCGGTGCCGTTCAAGGTGCTGGTGCCGGCCTTCGTGACCAGCGAGCTGAAGAGCGCCTTCCAGATCGGCTTCATGATCTTCATCCCGTTCCTGGTCATCGACATGGTGGTGGCCAGCGTGCTGATGTCGCTGGGCATGATGATGCTCAGCCCGGTGCTGGTGGCGCTGCCGTTCAAGCTGATGCTGTTCGTACTGGCCGACGGCTGGAACCTGCTGCTCGGCTCGCTCGCAGCCTCGTTCGCGCAGTAGGGCTCGCGCCATGGATGCCCAACAAGTCTTCACCGCCGGCCAGCAGGGCCTGTATGTGTTGCTGATGGTCTCGGCACCGATCCTGATCGCGGTGCTGGTGGTTGGCCTCGTCGTCAGCGTGTTCCAGGCCGCAACGCAGATCAACGAAGCCACCCTGTCCTTCGTGCCCAAGATCGTCGCCGCCGTGGCCGTGCTGGCCTTCGCCGGGCCGTGGATGATGAGCACGCTGATCGAGTACCTGCAACGCACGCTGCAATCGATCCCCGGCGCGGTAGGATGAATGTCGCCTCGTACCGGGCGGCTATCGCCGGGCGCCTTGCTCGTGCCAATGCCAGCACGCAAGAGCGGGCAGTAGCGAACATCCGCAATGGGCCGAGAGCGCCCTCATGGTGAGCTTCAGCGAAGCCGAGCTGCTCGCCTGGCTCTCGCCACTCTTCTGGCCCTTCGTTCGCGTGCTCGCGTTGTTCTCGGCGCTGCCGATCCTGGGCCAGCGGATGGTGCCGGTGCGGGTGCGGGTTGG
>JANOKY010000166.1:0-1873 GCA_031419635.1 Burkholderiales bacterium
CTCGCGCCAGCACATCATCGAGCTCATCATCACGCGTACGCTGGTGTTAGCACCGATCTTCGTGCTGGGCTTTTCCAAGGAAGTGATCGACGCCTACATCGTCATCGTTGGCTTCCAGGCGGTGTTCAACCACGCCAACGTGAGCGTGCGGCTGGGGCCGCTGCGTTACGTCATCGTCACGCCCAACTTCCACCACTGGCACCACGCGCAAGACGACGAGGCCATCGACAAAAACTACGCCGCGCTCTTCGCGTTCCTTGACCACGTCTTCGGCACGGCGGTGCAGTCCGACCGCGCCTGGCCGGCGCAGTACGGCGTGGTCGGCGACTATGTGCCCAACGGCTTCTGGAAGCAGTTGCTGTTTCCTTTCACCTGGAAGTCCAAATAGTCCACGCCAGCGATGTCTTTCGTTCACCTGCGCACCCACACCGAATTTTCCGTCGTCGACGGCACCCTGCGCATCGACGACGCGGTGGCCGCGGCGCGTGCCGATGGCCAAACCGCTTGCGCCATCACCGACCTGTGCAACCTGTTCGGCGCCGTCAAGTTCTACAGCGCCATGCGCGCGGGCGGCGTCAAGCCGATCATCGGCTGCGACATCTGGCTCGAACCTGAAAACACAGGCTCTGCCGGCGAGAAGCAGGGCAGCCGCCTGCTGCTGCTGGTGCAGAACGATGCCGGCTACCTGCACCTGTGCGAGTTGCTGGCACGTGCCTGGACCACCAATACGCAGCGCGCACAGGCGCTGGTGAAATGGGCCTGGCTCGACGAACTCGGTGGCGGTTTGCTGGCGCTGTCGGGGGCGGACCTCGGCGCCGTCGGCCAGGCCTTGCTGGCCGGCGATGCGCCGCGCGCAGAGCAGTTGGCGTTGCGCCTGGCGCGGACTTTTCCGCAGCGCTTTTTTATCGAGGTGCAGCGCGCCGGGCTGGCGACCAACGAGGCCCACGTGCGCGCCGCGGTGCCATTTGCGGCGCGGCTGTTGCTGCCGGTTGTGGCGACGCACCCGGTGCAGTTCGTCGAGGCCGACGACTACGAAGCGCACGAGGCGCGCGTGTGCGTGGCCGAAGGCGAAACCCTGGCCAACCCGAAGCGGGTGAAGCGCTTCTCGCGCGAACAGTATTTCAAGACGCAGGAACAGATGGTGGCGCTGTTCGCTGATCTGCCGGTGGCACTGGCCAACACGTTGGCGGTGGCGCAGCGCTGCAACCTGCAGCTCACGCTGGGCAAGCCGCGGCTGCCAGATTTCCCGACGCCAGTCGTCGATGGCATTCCAGTACCGATCGAAGCCCATTTCCGCGAGGCCTCGTTCGCCGGCCTGGAACAGCGCCTGGCCAAGCTCTACCCCGACGCCGCCGAGCGCGACCGCCAGCGCCCGCGCTACGCCGAGCGGCTCGAGTTCGAGATCGTCACCATCGTCAAGATGGGCTTCCCGGGCTACTTCCTGATCGTTGCCGACTTCATCAACTGGGCCAAGGCCAACGGCTGCCCGGTGGGCCCGGGGCGCGGCTCGGGCGCGGGTTCGCTGGTGGCGTACTCGCTGTCGATCACCGACCTCGACCCTTTGGCCTACAACCTGCTGTTCGAGCGTTTCCTCAACCCCGAGCGGGTGTCGATGCCCGACTTCGACATCGACTTCTGCCAGGCCAACCGCGAGCGCGTGATCGACTATGTCAAGGCCAAGTACGGCCGCGATGCGGTGAGCCAGATCGCCACCTTCGGCACCATGGCCTCGAAGGCCGCGCTGCGCGACATCGGCCGCGTGCTCGGCATGGGCTACGGCCATGTCGACAGCATCGCCAAGCTGGTGGTGGCGCCGCCGGGTAAATCGGTGACGCTGGCGCGCGTTCCCTTGCCACCCGATCAGCCCGACCCG
>JANOKY010000167.1:0-2237 GCA_031419635.1 Burkholderiales bacterium
CGAAGTCGGCCGCACCTACCAACGCGGCGAAGTCGCCGGCGTGGTCGAGTCGGTGAAGGCCGCGTCCGACCTTTTCATGCCGGTGGAAGGCGAAGTCGTCGAGGTCAACGAAGCCCTGCGCGCCGACCCGGCCTTGGCCAACAGCGACCCGATGGGCAACGGCTGGTTCTTCAAGGTCCATGTCACGCACATGGAGCAGTTCGACCAATTGCTCGACCCGCCGGGCTACGACGCGCTGCTGAAGACGCTGTGACTCTTTTCGCCGACCAGGAAGTCGCTCCATGCTGATGTCCGCCACCCAGCCGCTCGACGCGCTCGAGAACGCCCACGAGTTCCAGTCCCGCCACATCGGGCCGTCCGAGGCCGACGAACAGCGGATGCTGTCTGTTATCGGCGCCGCCTCACGGCGCGCACTGATCGAAGCCGTGGTGCCGCGGTCGATCGCACGCGCGCAGCCGATGGCGCTGCCGGCGCCGGCCAGCGAAGCCGAAGCCCTGGCCGAGTTGCGCGCGGTGGCGGCGAAGAACCGGGTGCTGAAGAGCTTCATCGGCCAGGGCTACCACGGCACGCTCACGCCCGGCGTCATCGCCCGCAACATCCTCGAGAACCCGGCCTGGTACACCGCCTACACGCCCTACCAGGCCGAGATTTCACAGGGCCGGATGGAAGCGCTGGTGAACTTCCAGACGATGGTCTGCGACCTCACCGGCATGGCCATCGCCAACGCCTCGATGCTCGATGAAGCCACCGCCGCGGCCGAAGCGATGACCCTGGCCAAGCGCAGCGTGAAGAACAAGAGCGACACGCTCATCGTGGCCGGCGATTGCCACCCGCAGACGATCGAAGTCATCCGCACCCGCGCCGCGCCGCTGGGCTTGAAGGTGCTGGTCGGCGCGGTGCCCGCGTTGATGCAGGAGCATGACTACTTCGCCGTGATCGCGCAGTACCCGGCGAGCACCGGTTTGGTCCACGACCTCAAGCCCTATGTCGAGCAGGCCCATGCCAAGCAGGCCGCCTTCATCGTCGCCGCCGACCTGCTGGCGCTGACGCTGCTGGTGCCGCCGGGCGAGTTCGATGCCGACATCGTTGTCGGCAACACGCAGCGCTTCGGCGTGCCGATGGGGGCCGGCGGCCCGCATGCCGCCTACCTGGCCTGCCGCGACGAATTCAAGCGCTCGATGCCCGGGCGCCTGGTGGGCGTCAGCGTCGATGCGCATGGCGCGCCCGCCTACCGCCTGGCGCTGCAAACCCGCGAGCAACATATCCGGCGCGAGAAGGCCACGTCGAACATCTGCACCGCGCAAGCGCTGCTGGCGGTGATCGCCAGCATGTACGCGGTCTACCACGGCCCGGAAGGCTTGAAGCGCATCGCCCAGCGCGTGGCCAGCTTCACCGCGATCCTGGCGCATGGCCTGAAGGCGATGGGCCTGAAGGTGGTGAACCCCTATGCCTTCGACACCCTGACGGTGGAGACCGGCGAGCGCAGCGACCAGGTTGCCGCGCGTGCGGTCGCCGCCGGCGCCAACCTGCGCCGCGTGGCGGCCAAGCACCTGGGCGTCACGCTCGACGAAACGACGACGCGCGCCGACATCGCAGCGCTGTGGTCGTGGTTCGCACCCGAAGGCGCGGCGCTGCCGGCGATCGACGCCTACGCCAAGGGCATCGAGCCCTTGATCCCGCTGGCGTTACGCCGCACCAGCGCGTTCCTGACGCACCCGGTGTTCAACAGCCACCACAGCGAAACGGAGATGCTGCGCTATATCCGCCAGCTCTCGGACAAGGACCTGGCGCTGGACCGCACGATGATCCCGCTCGGCTCGTGCACGATGAAGCTGAATGCCACCAGCGAAATGGTGCCGATCGGTTGGCCCGAGTTCGCGCAGGTCCACCCATTCGCACCGGCCGATCAGCTCGCCGGTTATGCGCTGCTGAACGACCAACTCTGCGACTGGCTCGCCCAGGCCACCGGCTACGCCGGCATCAGCCTGCAGCCCAACGCCGGCTCGCAGGGCGAGTACGCCGGGCTGCTGGCGATCCGCGGCTGGCATGCGTCGCGCAACGAGGGCCAGCGCAGCGTCTGCCTGATCCCCGAGTCCGCGCATGGCACCAACCCGGCCAGCGCGCAGATGGCCGGCATGAGCGTGGTGGTGGTCAAGTGCGACGCGCTGGGCAATGTCGACATGGCCGACCTGGCGGCCAAGTGCGAAGTGCACAGCGCCAAGCTGGCGGCGATCATG
>JANOKY010000168.1:0-1888 GCA_031419635.1 Burkholderiales bacterium
CGACGTGCAGCCGGTGTTCGAGATCATCGCCGAGCGGGCCGCGGCCTTGACGGCGGCGCGCTACTGCCTGGTGACGCGCCTGGAAGGCGAGCAGGTGCATCTGGTCAGCATGCACGGGGTCAACGAGGCCGGCGGCGCCGCACTGCGTGCGGCCTGGCCACAGCCCTTGCAGGGCAGCACCTCGATCGCGGCGCGGGCGATCCGTGGGAGCGGCGTCGTCAATGTGGCCGACCTGCTCGCCTTGCCGGACGCCGAGTACGCGCCGGCCATGAAGCGGGCCTGCGAGCTGGCGGGTTTCCGCAGTGGCCTGTCGGTGCCGATGCTGCGCGACCAGCAGGTGATCGGCGCGATCACGGTCAACCGCGCCGAGACGGGGCTGTACGCCGACAAGGAAGTCGCACTGCTCCAGACCTTCGCGCGTCAGGCGGTGGTGGCGATCGAGAACGTGCGTCTGTTCAACGAGACCAAGGAGGCGCTCGAACACCAGACCGCCACGGCAGACGTGCTGGGCGTCATCAGCCACTCGATGTCCGACGCCTCGCCGGTGTTCGAGAAGATCATCGAGCGCTGCGAGCAGTTGTTCTCGGCGCAGGCCTTCGCACTGGGCATCGTGGATGAGCAGGGCCGGGTCAACCTGCCCATTTACCGTATGACCGCCGCCACCCGCGTACTGTTGGGCGAGAGTGAGGCGGCGGCGATCGAAGCGAAGACGCACGCGGCCTTCCCCCGGCCGTTGGCCGGTACGCTGACCGAGAAGGCCATCCGCTCCGGCCGGCTGGTCGAGATCCGTGACGTGCTCAACACCACGGAAGCATCGCAGCCGGCCGCGCAGGCGGCCGCACAGATGAAGCTGGGCACCTCCGTGGTCGTTGCGCCTTTGATGTGGGAGGGCCGCGGCATCGGCTCGCTCACGATGTTCCGCAAGGAAGTCGCAGGGTTGCGGGAGCGCGAGAACGCTCTGTTCAAGACCTTCGCCGACCAGGCCGTGATCGCGATCCAGAACGCGCGCCTGTTCAACGAGACCAAGGAGGCGCTGGAGCAGCAGCGCACCTCGGGCGAGGTGCTGAAGGTCATCAGCAACTCGGTGGCCGATACCGCGCCGGTATTCGAGGCCATCGGCAAGGCCTGCCAGCAGCTCTTCAGCGGTGACCAGGTGGTGATCTCGCTGGTGGGCGATGACGGGCAGGTGTTCCACACGACCATGGCGACGCCGCCGGGCCTGAGTGCAGAGGACGCCGAGCGGGCCTGGTCACTGCTGAACCGCAACTTCCCGCGGCCGCTCGGGGAGTCGTACCAGGCCTACCCGATCAGGAAGCGGCGCGTGATCCACTATCCTGACATGTTGCACGGGCCCAAGGTGCCCGAGGCCATGCGCCAGATGGGCCGCGACGTCGGCAACTTCTCGATGCTGATCGCACCGATGCTGTGGGAGGGCCAGGGTATCGGCACGATCCACATCGTGCGCATGCCGCCGCGGCCGTTCTCCGACAAGGAATCGGCCCTGCTCGCCACCTTTGCCGACCAGGCCGTGATCGCGATCCAGAACGCGCGGCTGTTCAAGGAAGCCCAGGAAGCGCGCGCCGCAGCGGAGACCGCGAACGAAGCCAAGAGCTCGTTCCTGGCCACGATGAGCCACGAAATCCGCACGCCGATGAATGCCGTGATCGGCATGAGCGGCCTCTTGCTCGACACGGCATTGAACGACGAGCAGCGCGACTACGCCGGCACCATCCGCGACAGCGGCGACGCGCTGCTGACGATCATCAACGACATCCTGGACTTCTCCAAGATCGAAGCCGGGCGGATGGACATCGAAGCCCACCCGTTCGACCTGCGCGAGTGCGTCGAGGCGGCGCTGGACCTGATCAGCACGCGCGCGGCCGAGAAG
>JANOKY010000169.1:0-3076 GCA_031419635.1 Burkholderiales bacterium
CGCAGTACTTCGTCATAGGTGAAGGTGCCGCGCCGAAGCTCCCCAGCGAGCAGGTTGCGGAACTCGCTCCGCCAAAGAATCGGTGCAGCCCATTGCGGATCCCGCTTGAACAATGCCTCAGCCTGTGGGCTGTAGTCGTACGGCATGAGAAAGTAGGCAATGACGTTGGTGTCGACAACGATCACAGCCTCCCCTCCCGTTTGAGCGCATCGATATCCTTCGCACGCAGCTTGCCCTGCGGCAGCGAGGCTCGAAGTGCCCGGGCGCGCGCCAGCCGTTCAGAGGGCGTCATCTTTCCGGGAAGCAGGACCGTCTCCAAGCAAACAATGGCCTCGCTGTTCAGGCTTCGCCGGTGCGCCGCGGCTGACGCCTTCAAGCGCTCGTAGACGTCCTCAGGAATGCTTTTCAAGGTCAGGGTAGTTGCCATGGCACCTCCAAAAGTCACCATTGTGGTGTACAGCGCTCTCATGATCAAGCTTACGGGCTACATTCGCCCGAAGCAATGGGGCAGCGGGAAGTCGCCCGCAGGTCGCCTGAGAGCCCGTGAACTTTTCAGTTTCGCGGATGGATTTGACGCGGAGAGGCGCCCACGCGATGCGAATCGACGCACCGACTCGGTTCGACGCGAATTTCGCTTCTTTGGGCGAGCTTGGGTTGCTTGAGGGCCTGTTGGGGCGCAAACGCCGCCCGCTGCGGCCCCCTTTTCAGCGTCTCAGGCTGCGAATGCGAAGTTCAAAGCCATCATCCGCTTCAAATTGTGGGCCAGCGCGTGCCACAGCAGCACGGCGCGCGCCTTGCTCAGGCCTCGCACGTTGAAGCGCTGCAATCCGCGGTTGAACTTCGTCCAGGTGGCTCTTGTCCTGTGCTTTCGACATTCGCCTTGGAAAGATGGCCTGCCCAAAGTTGCTGGCACCGCCGCCAATGCAGTCGATCAACCCGGAATGGTGCGAGGCGACGCACAACGCTAGAACTTGGGCGGCAATTCGCTCCTGTGGACTTTTGCGGGCCAGGCTTTTCCAGATGTACTGGGCGCCGGCGGTCGAGTGGTCAACCTTGCCCTTGAGGCCCTTCGCGTCTACGTAGTCGTCCGCATCAACGTCGAGCAATCCAACGGCAGAGCGGAGATAGTCTTGAAACTCTTTGCTGTACTTACCCAAGTCGTGGAGGGCGCCGATGAGTTCACCCGCGTCTTGCAATCCGATCTTTGCAGCAAAAATGCGAGACAGTCTGGATACTCCATCGAGGTGAGCTTCCAGCGGTTGCTCTTGGTTGTCCGACGAACGCCAATGGGCGATGGGTGCCTGACGTATCGAAGATTCCACGTTTGCTGCCCTGAAGTTCTTGGTGTTCCCTTGGCTCATCTTCCCACCCACCAGGCTCATTGCGTGACCCTGCCACCCATCTTTTCGCTCGCCGCCCGCAATTTCTCCGCCACCATCTCCTGCAATCCCGCCGGCCGCACCACCTCCACCTCCGGCACATGCCGCAGGATGTCCATCACCAGCTCGCGCGGGTCGGCATACGGCAGCTCGAGCCGGTAGTGGCCGTCGGCCTCGAGGCGTCCGCGCTGCTTCGGGTGCCAGGTCTCGGCCGACACCCAGCGCGCGCGTTCGGGCGTGAAGCGCAGTGTGGCCCATTGCACCTCGCGGCCGGCGAAGATGCCGTTGCCGGCGCCGAGCACGGCATCGAGTTCGGCGTCCGGCACGTCGATGGCGGCTTTGTCGAGCACGCGCGCCGCTTGCACGGCATCGACGGCAAAGCTGCGCAGGCCGCGCTTGACGTGGCACCAGGCGTCGAGGTACCAGTTGTCGCGGTAGTGGATCAGCCGCTGCGGCGAGACTTCGCGTTCGCGCCGCTCGTTGCGCCCGCGCCCGTGGTAGTCGATCAGCAGCCGGCGTCGCTGCAGCAGGGCCGTGCCGACGGCTTGAAAGTGCGGCACATGGACCTTGCGCGCGCCGACGGTTTGCACGCGGATGCGGCGCACCACCTCGGCGCTGGCGTTGGAGCCGACGCCCAGCAGCCTGTCGAGCCGCTCGACCAGTGGCGCGATGTGCGGCCCGAGCAGGCCACCCGCATCGAGGTGGGCCAGCAGATGCTGCATGGTCAGCAGGGCGTGGATCTCCTCGGCCGTGAGCCAGAGTCCGGGCAACTCGTATTGCGTTCCCAGGGTTGCGGCCTGCCGGTCGAGTCGCCAGCCGCTGCGCTCGCGGTCGAACACGACTGGCGCATTCATGCGGTCGCGCAAGTGCGCGACGTCGCGCTTGACGGTGGCCGGCGAGGTGCCGAATTCTTCGAGCAGGAACTGCCGCGTCAGGCAGCGGCCGGCATCGAGAAGACTCTTCAGCCGGTACAGACCGCTCGGTCTGTGACATGGCCCTCTCTCCCTCAAGCCGCCAACCCCGCCAGCCACCCATCCGCGCTGGCCACTTCCACCCGGCCGTGTTGCGCAGGCTGGCGCAGCTCGGCGACGATCTGCACCGCGCGTGCTGGGGCGAAGCGTTCAGCCATGCGGTGCAGGTAGGCGCTGGGCGTGGGGTCGCTGAGCTTGACTTCCACCAGGTCGGTCACGGTGTCGCCCTCGGCCAGCACGAAGTCGATTTCGTTGCGTTCCTTGTCGCGGATGGTGTGCAGCGCGATGGGCTTGCCCTCGGCGTCTTGCCGGTAGTGGCAATGCTTGAGCAACATCGCGGCCACCGCGTTTTCGAGCTTGATGCCTTCGTCGCCCTTGACCAGGCCGGTATCCAGGAAGTAGATCTTGGATTCCTTGAGCAGGCTGCGCGCCACGTCGCGATGCCACGGTGTGACGCGAAAGACGATGTACAGCGCTTCCAGGATTTCGATGTAGCGTGCGGCCGTGGTGGGCGAGATGTGCAGCGCTTGCGCGAGGTTCGAGACCTTCAGCGGCGAGCCCACGCGCTCGCGCAACTGGTTGAATAGCAACTGCAGGGTGCGCACGTCATGCACGCGCGAAAAATCGAGCACGTCTTCGCGCACCAGGTCGGTGGCGTACTGCGTGCGCCAGCGGTCGGCGTCGGTGGCCAGCTCGGTCAGGCAGGGCTCGGGGAAGCCGCCGCGC
>JANOKY010000170.1:0-1812 GCA_031419635.1 Burkholderiales bacterium
GTGCTCGAGGTCGGCGCGGGCGTCACCAGCTTGAAGCGCGACGACCATGTGATCCCGCTCTACACGCCCGAATGCCGGCAGTGCAAGTTCTGCCTGTCGCGCAAGACCAACCTGTGCCAGGCCATCCGCCCGACGCAGGGCCGCGGCCTGATGCCCGATGGCACGAGCCGCTTTTCGATCGACGGCAAACCGCTGCTGCACTACATGGGCACGAGCACGTTCGCCAATCACATCGTCGTGCCCGAGATCGCGCTGGCCAAGATTCGCAGCGACGCGCCCTTCGACAAGGTCTGCTACATCGGCTGCGGCGTCACCACCGGCGTCGGCGCCGTGCTGTTCACCGCCCGGGTCGAGGCGGGGGCCAATGTGGTGGTGTTCGGCCTCGGCGGCATTGGCCTGAACGTGATCCAGGGCGCCAGGATGGTGGGGGCCGACAAAATTATCGGCGTCGACATCAACCCGGCGCGCTTGAGCGTGGCGCGGCGCTTCGGCATGACGCACTTCATCAACCCGAAGGAAGTGCAGAACGTCGTCGATGCGATCGTTCAGCTCACCGACGGCGGCGCCGACTACAGCTTCGAGTGCATCGGCAACACCACCACGATGCGCCAGGCCCTGGAGTGCTGCCACAAGGGCTGGGGCCAGAGCGTGATCATCGGCGTGGCCGCGGCGGGGCAGGAGATCGCCACGCGGCCGTTCCAGTTGGTCACCGGCCGGGTCTGGAAAGGCTCGGCCTTCGGCGGCGCCCGCGGCCGCACCGATGTGCCGAAGATCGTCGACTGGTACATGGAAGGCAAGATCGCCATCGACCCGTTGATCACGCACACGCTGAAGCTCGAAGACATCAACGAAGGTTTCGCGCTGATGGAGCGCGGCGAATCGATCCGTTCGGTGGTGGTCTATTGATGGCCGAGGCGCTGGACTTCGCGCTGCGCGGCGAGCACATCACGCTCGAAGCCCTGCTCAAGGCCAGCGGACTGGCCAGCGGCGGTGCGGCCAAGGCGCTGATCGCCGAGGGCAGCGTGCAAGTCAATGGCCAAGCCGAAACGCGCCGCGGGCGCAAGCTGCGGGCCGGCGATGTCGTGCTGGCGGGCGATCGCCGGGTGCATTTGCAGGCCGGCACCTGACGTCTTCGTGCGCCGGTTTTCGCCGCCATGAAGACCATCAGCTCCGCTGCGAAAACCAGGGCACTGCCGCGGTTGCTGGGCGATGTGCGCGCGTGCTCGATCTGCGCCGAGCACCTGGCACTGGGGCCGCGGCCGGTGCTGCAGGTCGATGCCCGCGCCCGCATCCTCGTCGCTGGCCAGGCACCGGGCCGCAAGGTCCACGCCAGCGGCGTGCCCTTCGACGACGCCAGCGGCGAGCGGCTGCGGCAGTCGCTGGGCGTGGACCGCTGCGCGTTCTACGACCGAAAGTTCATCGCCATCCTGCCAATGGGCTTTTGCTACCCGGGCACCGGCAGCTCCGGTGACTTGCCGCCGCGCCGCGAATGCACGCCGCAATGGCGCGCGCCCTTGCTGGCGGCGATGCCGAACATCGAGCTGACCCTGGTGATCGGCCAGTACGCCCTCGATTGGCATCTGCCCGCGGCGCGTGGCACGACGTTGACTGACACGGTCAAGGCCTGGCGCACGCATTGACCCACCCTGCTGCCGCTGCCGCACCCCAGCCCGCGCAACAACGGCTGGTTCAACCAATCCCTGGTTCGCGCTCGAGGTGGTGCCGGCGTTGCAGGCACGGGTGCGCGCGCTGATGACGGCAGGCTGAGGCGGGGCTGACGCTATTCTTCGCTGCACGTTGCGGTGCAGGCGC
>JANOKY010000171.1:0-14623 GCA_031419635.1 Burkholderiales bacterium
CCGCTGCGAAGAAACCGGCGGCGAAGAAGGGCATGGCCAAGAAGCCAGCCGCGAAGAAGTCCGCTGCCAAGAAGCCAGCGGCGAAGAAGGCTGCGGCGAAGAAGCCGGCAGCCAAGAAGGCCGCCAAGAAGAAGGCTGCGCCGAAGAAGGCTGCGAAGAAGGCAGTCAAGAAGGCCGCACCGAAGAAGGCCGCGAAGAAGAAGGCGGCGGCGAAGAAGCCTGCTGCAAAGAAGAAGGCTGCCCCGAAGAAGGCTGCTGCGCCGAAGAAGGCCGCTGCACCGAAGAAGGCGGCCCCCGTGGCAGCCGCAGCGCCTGCGGCCCCTGCGGCCAAGACGGCACTGAGCCCCGCGGCCGCCTGGCCGTTTCCGACGGGCAACAAGCCCTGACGCAGGGCGGTTCGTGCAGGCCTCGCGGCCTGCGCGAACGCCTGCCGAAGAAAGCAAAACCCGGCTTAGGCCGGGTTTTTTTTCACTTGGCGCGGCGCGCGCCCTTGTTCGGTTCAGCCGTTGCCCATCACCTGGGTGTCGGCGAAGGCCTGCACCGCTTCGCGGCGCGGCAGCACCAGGTTTTTTTCGTCACCGTCGGCGAGTGCCTTCTCGACCGCGTCGGTCTGCGCGCGCGCCGCCACCGCGCCGCCATGCGCACTGTGGGTACGCCGCAGGTCGGTGATCGCGCGATTCAACTGCGCGATCTGCTCTCGGGCCTGGGCCGAGCGTTCGACGGCACCATTGCGTGCCTGCTCGGAGCGCTCCAGGCGTTCGCGCAGTTGCGCGGCAACGCGGCTCAACGGCCAGTAGCAGGCGGCGGCACCGGCCACAGCGCCGCCGACGGCGGCGCCGGCAATGGCCAGGATGGGCAGCGTGTCCATGGTGCTTGGGTGGTCGGGCGTGTTCATCGCCACTGTAGCGAGGGGCTCGCCGCAGCGCAGCCCCCGGCGCGCCTCAACTGCCCACTATGGACGAATCGATCCGGTGATTTTGCCCACCGCGGCTGGAAATCTTCAACGCGCCCAAGCGG
The DNA here is from genome assembly GCA_031419635.1 of Burkholderiales bacterium. Lineage (GTDB taxonomy): Bacteria > Pseudomonadota > Gammaproteobacteria > Burkholderiales > Burkholderiaceae_C > CADEEN01. The sequence goes on from JANOKY010000171.1 coordinate 1,018, forward strand.
TTGCCAAGGTCGGCGGCGCGGGTCAGCGGCCAACCGCGTTCGAGGCCGAACAGCAGGCCGGCGCGGAAGGCGTCGCCGCAGCCGGTGGGGTCGAGCACTGCGCTGGCCGCCAGGCCATCGATGCGCGTCGCGCGGCCCTGCTGCCAAACGTCGCAGCCCTCGGCGGCCAGCGTCACCACCACTCCGTGCAGGCCCGGCGCGCGCGACAGCGTTGCCAGATCGGCGCCCATGCTCTCGCACAGCATGTGCGCTTCGTAGTCGTTGAGTGCAATCCAGCGTGCCTGATCGACGAAGTGGCGCAGCTCGGCGCCGTCGAACATCGGCAACTGCTGGCCCGGATCGAAGATGAAGGGCACGCCCGCGGCATGCAGTTGGGCGGCATGCGCGAGCATCGCTTCGCGGCCGTCGGGGGCGATGATGCCGATCGCCAGATCGGCGCGCGAGGGCACCGGGCTGAGGTGCGACTGCGTCATCGCGCCGGGGTGGAAGGCGGTGATCTGGTTGTTGTCGGCGTCGGTGATGATGATCGCTTGCGCGGTGTAGTGGTCGGGCTCGACGCGCACCGCCGAATGGTCGATGCCCAGGCCATCGAAGCGCGCCAGGTAGTCGCGCCCGTCGTTGCCGATCGCGGCCAGCACGACAGGCTCGCCGCCGAGCAGCTTCAGGTTGTAGGCGATGTTGCCGGCGCAGCCGCCGTACTCGCGGCGCAAGGTCGGCACCAGGAACGACACGTTCAGGATATGCACCTGCTCGGGCAATATCTGCTGCGCGAAGCGACCGGGGAAGTTGGTGATGGTGTCGAATGCGAGCGAGCCGCAGATCAAAGCTGGCATGGAGCCTCGTGGTAGTCAGGGGTAGAAGATTTCAATGCTGTAGCCGCTGATGCGGCGCTCGCCCGCGTCGAGCACGGCCTGTAGCGACAGCTCGGCGCCGGCGGCCACCACCGTCGGCGCGGTGCTGCCGAAGTCGCGGCTGCCGAGCACCTTGCGCGCCACCACTGCGCCGCGGCTGTCGGTCAGCGTGACGTCCAGGGCCGGCGTCAGCAGTGCCAGGCTGTCGCGGTTGCGCAGCGAGACTTGCAGCCGGTACAGCGAGGCGTTGTCGAGCTGGGTCAGGCCGCTGCTCTCGACGGCCAGGCCATCGAGTCGGCGCAGCGGCTCGACCCGGCAATCCAGCAGTTCGCACAACCCCGCCAGCAGTGGCGCGGCCTGCGGCCAGTGCGCTGCAATCGTGTCGCGTTGCCACAGCGCGGCCTGCGCGGCCAGCAGCCCGCCCAGCAGCACGGCCGCAGCGACGAGCGCGCGCCGTACGCGCGGCTGCTGCCAGCGCGCGGCGCTGTCGGCCTGGCGCAGGAAGGCCGCGGTCGGCTCGGGCGCGACCGCGGCGGCGCCCTCATCGTCATCTGCCGCGTCATCTAACTCGGTGGCTTCGCCGCGGCCGACGACGTCGTCGGCCGCGGCGTCGAGGTCGAGGTCGTCGTCCGGCTCGGGCTGCCGCGTCTCGATCTGCGAATCGGCGCGGGTATCGATCTCGGTGTCGTCGGCCGCGGAGGTCGGTGGCGGGCCAGACTCGCTGTCCGACTTGGAGGCGTGTGCCACGGTCTGCGCGGCACGCTCGTCGGCGCTGGCCGGCAGCAGGTCGAGGGCGCCGCGTTGCGAGGGCGTCCAGGCCGGGGCCGATTCGCGTTCGAGGTCGAACAGGCCCTCGAGGGCGTTGAACACATCGCCGCAGCGGCCGCAGCGCACCCAGCCCTCGGAGACCTTGAGCTGGTCCTGCACGACGCGGAACACCGTGCCGCAGGCGGCGCAACGGGTGGCCAGACTCATCGGGCAAGCTCCGCGCTGCGCTGGCCGACCATCAGCACCCAACCGTCTTCACGGTCGTGCACCTCGAGCGACAGCCAGGGTGCGTAAGCGTCGCGCAGTTCGCCGGCCTGGCGCTCGAGAATCCCGGCCAGGACCAGGTGTCCGCCGGGCGCCAGATGGGCACTCAGCAACGGGGCCAGCAGGGTCAGCGGGCTGGCCAGGATGTTGGCCAACACCAACGAGTAAGGGCCGCTGGCGCGATCCGGCGTGGCGGCCGTCAGCGATACGCCGTTGGCCTGCGCGTTGGCCTGCGTGGCAACGACCGCGGCCGGGTCGATGTCGACTGCGTCGATCTGTACGGCACCGTGCAGTGCCGCGCCGATAGCCAGGATGCCCGAGCCGCAGCCGTAGTCGATTACTCGCGCCCAGGGCTGCGCGTGTTGCGCGATCCAGCGCAGGCACATCCGCGTGGTCGGGTGCGTGCCGGTGCCGAAGGCCAGGCCAGGGTCGAGCCGGATCACGCGCTCGGCTGCCGGCGGTGCCTGGTGCCAGCTCGGCACGACCCAGAAGCTGTCGGTGATCGCCACCGGCGTGAATTGCGCCTGCGTCAGCTGCACCCAGTCTTCATCGGGCACGGCTTGCAGCGCCTGCAACCGGACCTCGGCCGCCCAGGCCTGCGCCAGTAACTGCGTCGCCGCGGCGGTGGCCTGGGCTTCGTCGGCGAACAGAGCCCGCAAGGTCGAGTGCCGCCACCCCTCGCGCGGCGCCGGCAGGCCGGGCTCGCCGAACAGCGCCTGCTCGGCGTCGGTGTCGACATCGGCGTCTTCGACCGACACCGACAGCGCGCCCAACTCGTCCATCAGCGCGTCGGAAACCGGCTCGACCAGCGCCTGCCCTGCGTGCAACACCAGTTCGTGCATCAACAGCTCAGCGTTTGTGCTGCCCGAGCCAGCCTTCGAGGTAGTGGATGTTGGTGCCCCCCTCGATGAACTTGGCGTCGACCATCAGCTCGCGGTGCAGCGGGATGTTGGTCGAGATGCCCTCGATCACCGTTTCGGACAGGGCGGTGCGCATCCGCGCCAGGGCCTGCTCGCGGGTGTCGGCGTGGACGATGATCTTGCCGATCATCGAGTCGTAGTTCGGCGGCACGTAGTAGTTGGTGTAGGCATGCGAATCGACGCGCACGCCGGGCCCGCCCGGCGGATGCCACATCGTGATGCGGCCCGGCGAGGGCGTGAACTTGTACGGGTCTTCGGCGTTGATGCGGCACTCGATGGCGTGGCCGCGCATCTGGATGTTGCGCTGCGCGAACGGCAGCTTTTCGCCGGCCGCCACGCGGATCTGCATCTGCACGATGTCGATGCCGGTCACCAATTCGGTCACCGGGTGCTCGACCTGCACCCGGGTGTTCATCTCGATGAAAAAGAACTCGCCGTTCTCGTAGAGGAACTCGAAGGTGCCGGCACCGCGGTAGCCGATCTTCTTGCAGGCCGCGGCGCAGCGGTCGCCGATGCGCTCGATCACCCGCCGGGCGATGCCGGGCGCCGGCGCCTCTTCGATGATCTTTTGGTGCCGCCTTTGCATCGAGCAGTCGCGCTCGCCGAGCCAGACCGCGTTCTTGTGCTCGTCGGCCAGCACCTGGATCTCGATGTGCCTCGGGTTCTCGAGGAACTTCTCCATGTACACCGTCGGGTTGCCGTAGGCCGCGCCTGCTTCGGCCCGCGTCGTCTGCACGGCGTGGAGCAGCGCGGCTTCCGTGTGCACCACGCGCATGCCGCGCCCGCCGCCGCCGCCCGCGGCCTTGATGATGACGGGGTAGCCGACGGTGCGCGCGGCCTTGACGATCTCCTTCGAGTCGTCGGGCAGGGCGCCCTCGGAGCCCGGCACGCAGGGCACGCCCGACTTGATCATGGCCTGCTTGGCGGCAACCTTGTCGCCCATGATGCGGATCGATTCGGGCGTCGGCCCGATGAAGACAAAGCCGCTGCGCTCGACACGCTCGGCGAAGTCGGCGTTCTCGCTCAGGAAGCCGTAGCCGGGGTGGATCGCCTCGGCGTCGGTGACCTCGGCGGTCGAGATGATCGCCGGCATGTTCAGGTAGCTCAGCGCCGACGCCGCCGGGCCGATGCACACCGCCTCGTCGGCCAGCTTGACGTACTTGGCGTCGCGGTCGGCTTCGGAATAGACCACGACCGATTTGACGCCCATCTCGCGGCAGGCGCGCTGGATGCGCAGAGCGATCTCGCCGCGGTTGGCAATGAGTATTTTTTTGAACATGGTTGTCAGTCGTTCCGCGACGCAGCGCGCAGTGTCAGTCGCACTGTCCAAACCACGCAGGCGCCGCGGATCCGGCTTTGCCGGTCCGCTGGCGTCGCCCCCTCGAGGGGGAGCGGCGCAGCCGCTTCGGGGGTGGGCCTCATTAGCCCCTGCGATCGATGACGAACAGCGGTTGCCCGAATTCAACGGCCTGGCCGTTCTCGCACAGGATCTTGGCGATCGTGCCGCTCTCGTCGGCCTCGATCTCGTTCATGATCTTCATGGCTTCGATGATGCACACCGGCTCGCCCGACTTCACGACCGAACCAATCTCGACCAGCGGCTTGCCGCCCGGGCTGGCCGAGCGGTAAAAGGTACCGACCATCGGCGACTTGACGATGTGGCCGGTTTCGGCTGCCGCCACTGCCGCGGCCTCGGCCTCGTCGGCGGCGATCGCCGCGGCGCTGCGCGGCGGCGGGGCGGCAGCCACCGCCGCGGGGGCGGGCGCCATAATCATCATCGTCGGCGCAGCCACCGCGTGCGGGTCGGCCTTGACGATGCGCACCTTGCCGTCGGCTTCGGTGATCTCGAGTTCGGAAATGTTGGATTCCGAGACGAGATCGATCAGGGTCTTGAGTTTGCGCAGGTCCATGCAGGTCTCTCCAGGGCAGGTCGCGGTACGCAGCCGCGCCGTGACTCATTCATCTGTCGCCTTCAGCACCGCTTCATAAGGCAAAAAGGGGCGGCGACCAAGAGCGGATCGGCTTTCGCAAAGGCCCGGACTCTACGTCATTTGTCCACCGATGCCCGCGTTTTGGCCGAAATTGAACTATCCGGCACCGCTGGCCCACTGGGCCAATTGGTCGTAGGTGGTCTCGCCCATGCGCCGCTGTAGCACCGCGCCGTCGCGGCCGAACAGCAGCGTGAAAGGCAGGCCGCCGCTGACGTTGCCGAGCTGGCGCGACAGCTCGATCCCGGCAAATCCGGTCATGCCGATCGCATACGACACGGGCGTGCGGGCGAGGAACCCACGCACCGCCTCGGGCGTATCGGCGGCCAGGCCGACGACGCGCCAACCGCGCGGCCCGAAGTCGCGCTGGAAGCGGTCCAGCGCCGGCATTTCGCGCACGCAGGGTGGGCACCAGGTGGCCCAGAAGTTCAGCACCAGCGGCTGGCCGCGCAGCCCGGCCATCGCCAGCGGTGGGCCCGAGGGGCTGTCGAATTGCGCGCGCCAGAGCTCGTCTTGCGCGCCCTCGCCCATGCTCGAGCCTTCCCCGCGCTGGCGCCACAGGGCCCAGCCGGCGCCAGCCGCCACGGCCGCGGCGCCCACCCCCGCCGCCAGGACCCAGCCGCGCCTATCCATGGCCAGGTCCGCCCACCTCGGCCAACAAGCGGCGCAGCGCCGTGGCGTCGCCGCGCCAGGTGTGGCCCTGGGCATCCGGCTTGAGCGCGCCGCGCAGATCATCGAGGTCGCGCACGGCCAGGTGCAAGGTGACGGTCTCGCCCAGTTCGGCGCAGGCGTCAGCCATCGTCAGCAGGTTGACCGGCTCGCCGCGGTGCCCCGCCGGCAGGCTGGCGATGTCATAGGCGATGCCGAGGTTGATCAGTGCAATTTCCATCGCCTTCGGGTCGTCGCAGTACAGGTCCAGGCGCAGGCTCGACAGCCTGGTGGCCGTGCCGCGCCAGGCCGCGCCACCCAGGTGCGGGCGAAACGCGGCCAGCCGCAGCATCCAGCGCAGCGCCAGTTGGCGCAATGCTCGCAGTTCGGCCGGCTGGCTGTCGGCGCAGTACAGCGCCAGGTAGGCGCGCACTTCGTCCTCCACGGCTTCGTTGCTCGGCAGTGCGGCGCGGCTGCCTTCGGCTCGCGCGGCTTTGCGCTTGGCCTGGGCATACTCCATGCCCTCTTCGGCCACCAGCCTGGCGGCGGCAGCGGCCAGCTCGGCGGTGGCCACCCTCACTGGACTACCCTGCGCGCTGTGCGCTCCGGGATGAGCGCTTTCGAGCGGCCATGCGCGCTCATGGCAATTCGACCGCGCCCATGCGCGTCACCACGGTCGCCGCGCGGCTGGCCACATAGGGCGAGCCGGGGCGTTTTTCGAAGCGCTTGGGTGCCGGCAGCATCACCGCCAGCCGTGCCGCAGGGGTGGCCCCGAGCTGCGCCGCGTCGACGCGAAAGTAATGCCGCGCCGCGGCTTGGGCGCCGAACAGGCCTTCGCCCCATTCGACGTTGTTGAGGTAGATCTCGAGGATGCGGCGCTTGGACAAGATCGATTCGAGGGCGAAGGTCAGGGCGAATTCCTGCGCCTTGCGCACGGGCGTGCGCTCGCCCGACAGGAACAGGTTCTTCGCCAGTTGCTGGGTGATCGTCGAGCCGCCGACCACCTTGGGCTCGGCACGCGGCCGCCCGCTGCTGTTGCCAACCTGGTTGCGCTGCTCGGCACGCGCTTCGGCGCGCTGGTTGCGTTCCCAGGCGCGCTCGACCGCGTCCCAGTCGACGCCGGCATGCTCGGTGAAGGCTGCGTCTTCGCTGGCGATCACGGCGCGCTTGAGCGTTGCGGCAATGCGCGCGTCGGCCACCCATTGCTGGCTCCATTCGATGCGGCCCTTTTCGCTCATCTGGCGCCAGGCTTCGCTGCGCTGGAAGGTGGTCGATTGCGGGTCGACGACCGCCATCAAGGCGATCCGCGCGACGAAGAACAGTTGCAGCGCCAGCAGCGAGATCAGCAGCAGGCCGGCGATGCGGCCGAGGTGGCGCAGCGCGGATGACTTCATCGTTGGGCGCTGTTGCTCAGCGTGGTTTCCAGGCCCTCGTCGCGCGTGAAGCGAAAGCGCGAGGTGACGACGATCTGGTCGGCCTGGCGGCGCATGTCGGCGGTGAAGGGGCCGAACGGACCGGCCGCGCGCACGATGGCGACAGCCCGGCGGTCGAGCACGCGCGATTTCGACGGCCGCACGATGTCGGCCTCGACCACCCGCCCGTTGGCATCGACGGTCAGGTTCATCGTCAGCTCGCCATACAGCTTCTTGCCCTGGTACTCGGGAAAGTCGCGCGTGCCGCGCTCCTCGATCTTGCGCCGCAGCGCGTCGTAGTAGATCGCGTACTCGGCCTCGCGCGTGGCCGGGCTGATGTAGCGCTTCTTCGGCCGCGCGTTCTCTTCGTTGATGCGCTTTTCGATCTCGGCCAGGTAGCGCAGCAACTGGCGCCTGCGCTCTTCCTGCGCCCGCTCTTCGGGCGTGCCGGCGTCGCGCGCCGGGTCAGGCGGCGGCAGCAGCGCCACCTCGCGGCGGATCTGCGCCAGCAACTGTTGCTGCTGCTCTTGCAGCTCCTTGATCTGGCGCCGTGACTCTTCGGTGGTTTCCCCGAGTTCGACCGTAGCCGATGGCGGCAGCGGTGACGTGGCGCGGCCGCTGGCCGATTCACCACCGCCGGCCAGGTTGGCCTGGGCGATCGCCTGGGCCTGCAGCGGCACTTCGTCGGAGCGTGCATTGACCAGGATGACTTCGAGCGGCGTGTCCTGAAACATCCGGTTGAAGCGCTCGGGGTCGACGAAGCGCACCGTCAGCAGCACCGCATGCACCGCCAGCGAGGCCAGCAATGCCAGTTGCAGCGTCGTCAGGCGCGCCAACCAGCGGCCCACGCGCGTCTTCGGCCGCCGCTTTTGCTGCGACGGCGTGAGGCGGCTGTTGACGTAGTCGCGGCGGGCCATGCGCTTCGCCTTGCCTCAGCTCGGCGCGGCGGCCGCGCCCAGGGCTTCGTCCGGTTCGCCGAGGTCGATGGCCAGGGCCAGCGGCGCCGCGGCGGCGGCATCCTCGCTGTCGTCTTCGCTGTCGACCGGGGCCAGCGGCGCTGTGTCCAGCCGCGCCAGCAAGTTGGCGTGCACATCCAGCGTCAGCGCGTCGCTGCCAGTGATGCGCACGCGCACCCGGGTGCCGCGCGGCAGGGCTTCGCAGCCCAGGGCCTTGAAGACCAGCGGCAGGGTTTCGGCGCGCACCAGGCCGTCCTTCATCACCGTGGCGTCGAGTTCGCTCACGCCCTGCTGGGCCAGCCATTGCAGCGTCCAGTAGCGCTCGATGCCATGCTGGAAATCGGCGTAGGCGCCGTAGGCCGCGTCGAAGGCCGAGATGACGGCGAACAGTTGCGCATCGCGCGGCTTGAATGGTGCGGCCAGCGCGGCGGTGCGGCCATGCCGCGCGCAGGCCACGATCTGCCATTGGTTGACCAGGTCGACATAGCGGCGCAGCGGCGAGGTCGCCCAGGTGTACTGGGCCACGCCCATGCCGGCATGCGGCGCGGGCTTGACGCCCATGCGCACCTTCACGCCAGGTGCCATGCTCGGCTGGCTGCGGTAGATGCCGGGCACGCCGCAGTCGGCCAGCCACGCGCCCCAGGTGCAGTTGGCCAGGATCATGGCTTCGGCCACGATCAGGTCCAGCGGCGCGCCGCGCTGGCGGGTGCTGATCTGCACCGCCTCGTCGCCGCGCGGCTCGGCGCCGTTCGTGCCGTCACCGCGATCAAGGCGGAAGTTGTAGTCAGGCCGGTTGAAGACCTCGGGCTTGCCGCGCACCACTTCGCGTTGGGCTTTGAGCGAGCGCGCCAGGCGCCAGGCGAAAGCCAGTTCGGTGGCGAACGGGTAATCGGCCGGCGCGCTGCCGTCGAGCGAGGCTTCGCTGATCACGGCGTCGAGCTTGTCGTGGCGCAGGTTGGCGGCAATCGGCACGCGCTCGAGTTTGGTCTGGCTGCCCTGCACTTCGAGCGTGGCTTCGTTGAGCGTCACGTACAGGCTCACGGCAGGGCAGTCGCGGCCCTCGATCAGCGTGTAGGCCTGGACCACCGCGTCGGGCAGCATCGTCAGCTTCCAACCCGGCATGTAGACAGTCGATAGGCGCTCGGCGGCCACCTTGTCGACCGCGCTGCCCGGCTGGAACGCCAGTGCCGGCGCGGCGATGTGGATGCCAAAGGTGACCGTGCCGCTGCCCAGCCCCTGCACCGACAGCGCATCGTCGATCTCGGTGGTGGCCGAGTCGTCGATCGAAAAGGCCTGCACCGCGGCCAGCGGCAAGGCTTCGTTGATCGGTGGCGCGTCCAGCCCGGCCGGGAAGGCGGCTCCGTGCGGGAACTGCTCGAACAGGAAGCGCTTCCAGTGGAACTGGTAGGGGCTGGTGATGGCGCCCGCGGCCTTCAGCAGCTCAAGCGGTGCGCGCTGCGAGCGCTTGGTGGCTTCGACGACGGCCTTGTATTCGGGCGCGTTCTTGTCGGGTTTGAACAAGATCTTGTAGAGCTGCTCGCGCACGGGAGCCGGGCAGTCGCCGGCCACCAGCGCGCCGGCCCAGGCTTCGATCTGCGCGGCAACGACCTTCTTGCGCTCGATGCCGAGCAGGGCGGCCTTGACGATCTCTTCGGGCGCCTTCTTGAACAGACCCTTGCCGAGGCGGCGAAAGTAATGCGGCGCCTCGAACAAGCGAAACAGCGCCGCGGCCTGCTGCTCGGGCCCGGCCTTGGCGCTGAAGTAATCGCGCGCCAGATCGGCAAAGCCGAACTCGCCGTCGGCGGCGAAGGTCCAGGCCAGGTCGAGGTCGATCTCTGGCGCCAGTGCCTGCGCGCGCGCGATCAACTCGGCCGGCGCCGGCTGCTCGAACTTGAGCAGCACATTGGCGGCCTTGACCTTGACCCGCTTGCCCGAGTCGAGTTCGATCTGCGCCGAGCTGTCGGCTTCGGTCATCACCCGGCCAGCGTGGAATTTGCCGGTGTCTTCGAACAGTGCGTACATAGGCGCGGGATTGTCGCCCACGGCCGGCAATGGTTTGCCACTCCGCAATCAGCGCTGCAAGCCGAGGAAGCCCAGCAGGTGCGGCAGGTGCAGGTCGAAGTCCGACAGCGCGTGGTCGCCGCCTTCGAGCAGGCGCACGGTGGCGCCGGGGTAGCGCGCCGTCATCTCATGCCAGTCGAGCACCTCGTCGCCCTTGGCGATGACGGCGAAGTAGCGCTCCGGTCGGGTGATGGCGCGCGGCGTCATCACGCGCAGTTGCGTCACGTACTCGGCGCGGAAGTAGAAGTGGTCGTCGGGGTCGTGGAACGAGGTCAGGTCGCCGATGTGCCCGGCCAGGTCGCGGGCCGGGTTGATGGCCGGGTTCAGCAGCGCGGCAGGGCAGCCGCTGCGCTCGGCCACCACCGTGGCATAGAAGCCGCCGAGCGAGCTGCCGACCACCGCCATGCGCTCGACCGGCCAGCTCGCCAGTTGCTCGAATACCAGCGCCATCGCTTCCTTCGGCGAGGGTGGTAGTTGCGGGCACCACCAATGCACGTCAGGCCGGTGCGCGCGCATCCAGGCGCCCATGAATTGGGCTTTGGCCGATTTCGGCGACGAGCGAAAGCCGTGCAGGTACAAGACATGCGTCGGAGTCATGTCGGCACCCCGCGCGCCGAGTACGCCGCGCGACCCTCCGGGAGGGTCGGGCCTTGCTTGGGGTGGCCCGGCGCGGCGGCCCGGGCGCTCATCCGAACTTGGTGCGCAAAGCGGCCAGCAGCTTGGCGTGGATGCCGCCGAAGCCGCCGTTGCTCATGCACAGGATGTGGTCACCGCGCTTGGCTGCGGCCACCACCGCTGCCACCAATGCATCGACGTTGTCGGCCACCACCGCCATCCCGCCCATCGGCGCCAGCGCATCGCGCGCGTCCCAACCGTAGTTGCCTTGCAGGCAGAACGACAGGTCGGCCTCTTCCAAAGCCCAGGGCAATTGGGCCTTCATCGCGCCGAGCTTCATCGTGTTCGAGCGTGGCTCGAAGACGGCCAGCACCCGCGCCAGACCGACGCGCTGGCGCAGCCCGGCCACCGTGGTGCGGATGGCGGTCGGGTGGTGCGCGAAATCGTCGTACACCGCCACGCCGCCGGCCTCACCGATCAACTCCATGCGCCGCTTGACGTTCCTGAACTGCGCCAGCGACGCGGCGGCGGCCTCGGGCGCTACGCCCACATGCTCGGCCGCGGCGATCGCCGCCAGCGCGTTCAACTGGTTGTGCTCGCCCTGCAAGGCCCATTCGACGCGGCCGATCTTCAGGCTGCCGCGCAGCACATCGAAGGCCTGGGCCTCGCCGCGCGAGCGCAGCGCGCCCGGCTCTTCGCGCAGCGCGCCGAAGCGCACCACCTCGCTCCAACAGCCACGCGTCAGCACCCGCTGCAAAGCCTCGTCGCGGGCATTGACCACCAGCCGGCCCTTCGACGGCACGGTGCGCACAAGGTGGTGGAACTGCGTCTCGATGGCCGCCAGGTCGGGGAAGATGTCGGCGTGGTCGTACTCGAGGTTGTTCAGGATCGCGGTGCGTGGGCGGTAGTGAACGAACTTGCTGCGCTTGTCGAAGAGCGCGGTGTCGTACTCGTCGGCCTCGATGACGAAGTACTTGCCGCCGCCCAGCCGCGCCGAGACGTCGAAGTTCAGCGGCACGCCACCGACCAGGAAGCCCGGGTTCAGCCCCGCCGCTTCGAGCATCCAGGCCAGCATCGAGGTGGTGCCGGTCTTGCCATGCGTGCCGGCCACCGCCAGTACATGCTGGTGACGCAAGACGTTCTCGGCCAGCCACTGCGGGCCGCTGGTGTAGTCGGCCCCGGCGTCGAGGATCGCTTCCATCAGCGCAAAGTCCTGCGAGCGCGCGCGGGTGACGACGTTGCCGACGACGAAGACATCGGGCTCGATCGCCATCTGCTCGGCGCTGTAGCCCTCGATCAATTCGATGCCCAGGCCGCGCAGTTGATCGCTCATCGGCGGGTAGACATTGGCGTCGCAGCCGGTGACCGTGTGACCGGCCTCGCGCGCGATCGCCGCGAGGCCGCCCATGAAGGTGCCGCAGATGCCGAGAATGTGGATGTGCATGGGGGCGATTTTAGGAGTGAGCTTCGCCGACGCCGCGGCGACGCGACCACACGCGCAACGGGCCGAGCGCGGTGAAGCCGAGCGCCAGCAGCCGCTCGAGCTCGTCGCCGCCTTCATAGCCGACGAGATCGAGGCCGGGCGCTATTGCCTGTGCTGCTGCCACGGCTTGGGCGCGCCAGCCGGTGGGTGCGCCGGGCAGCGCGAACAGGTTAGAAAGGCCCAGGCACGCAGCACCTTGCGACGCCACGCCGCCGCACACGAGGCGATCGCCGTTGCGGCCGGCCAGGAATGCGATCTCAGGACTGTCGAGCAGCGAAGCCGCGAACACACGCGCGCCTGAGCTTTGATTCAAAGCCCAGGCCGACTCCCAGTCGGCCAGTTCCGCGGCGCTGGACACGCGCTGCCAGGTCAGCACCGGTGCCGGACCTAACGACAGCGCAGCGCCGGCCGGCCGGTGTATCCATTGCGCATCCAACAGCAGATCGAAACCCACGCTGCCGAGACTCAAGGCCGCAAAACTGTCTTTCACCGCCCAGTCGAATGCGTCGGCCAGGGTCGCGGTCAGCGCTGCAACTGCGCTCTGCGCTGCAGTCGCCGTCGCGGTCAGTGTGATCGCGTTCGGATAGAAGCGCGGCGAAGCGACCGTATTGGTCCATAAAGTCGCGCTCGTGTGGCACCGGCCTGCGGCGGCGCGGCAGACGGCGTCGCACCAGGCCACGTTGTTGTCCACCGCCTGCCGCAGGCGCCGATCGCGTTCATCCGGCATGCCGGGTCCGGTCGGGGTCAGCCGCGCAGGCTCTGGGCTGCAGCAGCAACGGTCTGCGCGACATCGTCGGCGCTGTGCGCTGCACTGACGAACCCGGCCTCGTACAAGGCAGGCGCGAAGTACACGCCGCGATCGAGCATGGCGTGGAAGAAGCGGTTGAAGCGCTCCTTGTCGGTGGCCATCACGACGCCGTAGTTCTGCGGCAAGGCGTCGGCAAAGAAGAAGCCGAACATGCCGCCTTCGCTGTCGCCGACCAGGGGCACGCCGGCGTCGCGCGCGGCGCCGGCCAGGCCGCTCACCAGTGACTGTGTGCGTGCCGCGAGCGACTCGAAGAAGCCGGGCTTCGCAATTTCGTGCAACGTGGCCAGGCCGCAGGCGGTGGCCACCGGGTTGCCGCTCAGCGTGCCGGCCTGGTACACCGGCCCGAGCGGTGCCAACTGTTTCATCACCTCGCGCGGGCCGCCGAACGCGGCCAGCGGCATGCCGCCGCCGATGACCTTGCCGAAGACGCTGAGGTCGGGTGCGAAGCCGGGGAGGGCTTGGGCATACAGGCTCTGCGCGCTGCCCAGCGCGACGCGAAAGCCGGTCATGACTTCGTCGAAGACCAGCAGCGCGCCGTGATGTGTGCACAGCTCGCGCAGGCGCTTCATGAACGGCAGGCTGGCGCGCACGAAGTTCATGTTGCCGGCGATCGGCTCGATCATCACGCAGGCCAGCTCAGTGCCGTGTTCGCTGAAGGCAGCTTCGAGCTGGGGGATGCTGTTGTATTCAAGAACCAGCGTGTGTTTGACGAAGTGATGACGGGATTCCGCGTCGCACTGGGTGGCGCGCAAAGCGTCTACGCCCAGCTGATCCCCGGCTTCCTGCCCGACATGAGCGTGTTCGGCAAGGTCATCGGCGGTGGCATGCCGCT
>JANOKY010000172.1:0-12021 GCA_031419635.1 Burkholderiales bacterium
CGTGCCCGCCGCGTCGATCGGCACCTTGAGCAGTCCGGCCGAGCGGTGCACGATGCGCGCCAGTTCCTCGGCGGTGTAGAACTCGAGCCGCGCCACGATGCCGAAGCGGTCGCGCAGCGGGTTGGTCAGCATGCCCGCGCGTGTGGTCGCGCCGACCAGGGTGAAGGGCTGCAGGTCGAGCTTGATTGAGCGCGCCGCTGGGCCTTCGCCGATCAGGATGTCAATCTTGTAGTCTTCCAGCGCCGGGTAGAGGATCTCTTCGACGACGGGCGAGAGGCGATGGATCTCGTCGATGAAGAGCACATCGTTGCGTTCGAGATTGGTCAAGATTGCCGCCAGGTCCTTCGGCTTTTCCAGCACCGGCCCCGAGGTCTGGCGCAGGTTGACGCCGAGCTCGGCGGCGATGATGTGCGACAGCGTCGTCTTGCCCAGCCCCGGCGGGCCGAACAGCAGCACATGGTCCAGGGCTTCGCTGCGCATCTTGGCCGCGCCGATGAAGATCTCGAGCTGCTCTCGGGCCTTCAACTGGCCGATGTACTCGGCCATGGCCTTGGGCCGCAGCGCGCGCTCGATCGCCTCTTCGTTGGGCGACACGGGCGCGGCGCTGACCATGCGCCGCAGCGCCGGCCCGCTGCTGCCGAGGTCGTCGGTCTGGATCGTCATGGCCGGATTATCGGGCGCGGTCGTTATGATCCCGGCGATGAAAAAACGATTGCTTCTGACGCTGGCCACAGCCTGCTGCCTCGCTGCCTTGCCGGCCGCAGCCCATGACTACCAGCACGGCGCGCTCAAGATCGAGCACCCCTGGGCGCGGCCGACGGTGCCGGGCCAGCGCACGGGGGCGGGCTACCTCAGCATCCACAACACCGGCAGCACGGCCGATCGGCTGCTGGGCGGCAGCACGCCCGCGGCGGCGACTGTCGAGGTGCACGAGATGCGCATGGACGGCGATGTGATGCGCATGCGCGAGCTGGGGGCGCTCGACTTGCCGGCAGGCAAGCCGGTCGCGTTGGCGCCCGGCGGCCTGCACCTGATGCTGTCGGGGCTGAAGGCGCCGCTGAAGATCGGCGACAAACTAACGGTCAGGCTGCGCTTCGAGAAGGCCGGCGAGATCGAACTGGTGTTCCATGTCGAGAACCAGCCGGCTCCGGCCGCCGACGCACACAAACACTGAGTCGTGCTGGTCAGCGTGACAGTGCTTTGAGCGCCAGCTTGATGCCGTCGGACACGCCGATATCGGTGGGCAGTGATTTCAGCGCTGCCGCCGCATCGCGGTCGTTGTAGCCCAGGGCCACCAGCGCCTGCACGATGTCGCCTTGCGCATCGCTGACCGCACTGGCCGGCGCGGCCAGGTCGGGGCCGAGCTTGCCTTTGAGTTCGAGCAGCAGCCGCTCGGCGGTTTTCTTGCCGATGCCGGGCACCTTGACCAGGCGGCCGGGCTGCTGCGCGGCGATGGCCTGCGCCAGCTCAGTGACCGACAGCCCCGACAGAATCGACAGCGCGGTGCGCGGGCCGACGCCGCTGATCTTGATCAGGAGCCGAAAGGTGCTGCGCTCCTCGGCGGTGAGAAAGCCGAACAGCAACTGCGCGTCTTCGCGAACAACGAAGTGCGTCAGCAACGTGATGCGCTCGCCCAGCGCGGGCAGGTTGTAGTAGGTGCTCATCGGCACGTCGACTTCGTAGCCGACGCCGCCCGCGTCGACCAGCAACTGTGGCGGGTTCTTCTGCGCCAGGGTGCCGGTGAGCCGGCCGATCATCGCCTGAACAAGCCCAGCCGCTGTGCTTCCAGCGCGGCTTCGGCGCGCGAGCTGACATTGAGCTTGCGGTAGATCTGTTTCACGTAGTCGGCGATCGTGTGCCGCGACAGGCCCAGTTGCACGCCGATCTCGGGCAGCGTGAAGCCCTTGGCCACGCGCAACAGGACTTCGCTTTCGCGCTCGGTCAGCGAGACATGCGGCATCAGGTCGGGCTGCGCCGGTTTGGACTGCGCCGCGAAGTAGGCGATGACGCGGCGTGCGATCGACGGCGACAGCGGCGGCTCGCCCTGGCTCATGCGCGTGAGCTGTTCGATGATCAGCTCGCGCGGCTGCTCCTTCAGGATGTAGCCGAAGGCGCCGGCTTGCAGGGCCGGGAACAGGTGCTCGTCGTCGTCGTGGATGGTGACCACCACCGACTGGCATTCGCTCTGCGTGTCGCGCAGCTTCTCGACCACGTCGACGCCCGAGCCGTCGGGCAGGCCCAGGTCGCACAGCGCCAGGTCGAACTTGATGGCCGAGACCAGTTCGATCGCGTCGTGCACGCGCGCGGCCTCGGAGATCTGGCCATCGGGGAAGACCTGCATCACCAGCGTCTTCAACCAGGCGCGGATTTCGGGCAGGTCTTCGAGCAGGAGACTGGTTTTCATGGCGCAACTTTCGCAAGGCCCAGGAAGGGCCGCCACATGCTACCAGCGGCTCAGGCCGTGGTGGTGTGGCGCTCGAGCGGGATCGTGAGGCGGATCACGGTTCCGTAGCCCGGGCCCGACTCGACCAGGCATTGGCCGTGCAATTGTTTGGCCCGGTGCTTCATGCTGGCCATGCCATGGCCGCGGTCCAGCCGGCCGTCGAGTTCGAGCGGGATGCCCTTGCCGTTGTCCTGGATCGCCAACTGGAAGTCGCCACTGTCGATCAGGCAGCGGATCGAACAGCGCGACGCACCGCTGTGCTTGATGATGTTGTTGACGGCCTCGCGCAGGATCCGCGTGGTCTGTACATAGGCCCGCGCCGACAGCGTTTGCGGCAGCTCTTCCGAGGGCGCGCTCCACTCGCCCTCGACGCCGGTCTGCGACAGCCGGCCCACTACCTCGGCGCGCCAGTCGCCCAGCGCGTCGATCAGTTTCACCGGCTTGCCGGTCAGGCCGCGCACCGACAGGCGCATTTCTTCCAGCGCTTCGCGAGCCAGCGTCGAGATGCGCTCGCTCTCGCTGGTGTGCACGATGGTCAGCAGCTTGGCGCCGAGGTCGTCGTGCAGGTCGGCGGCGATGCGTTTGCGCTCCTGCCGCGTGACCTGCTCGACCCGCTGCTCGGCCAACTGGGCGTAGTTCTTTTCCATGTCGGTGCTGGCCTCGCGCACGCGGGCCTCGAGCGCCTGGCGGTTTTCTTCGGCACTCAACAATGCCCGGCCGTACTGCTGCACCAGGTGCAAGGCCATGGCGATGAAGACCAGCGGCATCACCAAGTGCGGCAGGTGCTGCCAGGGCGACGGCAGCAGGCGCTGCTGGGTCGCCAGCTCGAGCAGCACCATCGCCGCGGCCACCGCCAGCAGCAGGGCCATGACCCAGAAGTCGCGCCGTCGCGAGCGCCGCGTCGACCACAGGTAAAAGGCGATGGCCAGCAACACCTGCACCACCAGCAGCGCGTACCAGGAGCTGGCGATCATGTGCATGCGCATCGGACCGGCCAGCAGCAGGCTGCCGGGCACGGCGATGCATTGCGCATACAGCGCGACCTCGATCGGCCGCGAGCGCCAGCCGGCATAGTGCAGCAGGAACTGCACCGCTGCCAGGGCCACCACCGGCGGCAGGCAAGCGAGCAGCAGCTCGGAGTCGAAATTGGGCAGCGGCAGGTCGTGCCACCACAGCCGCGCCGTCACCAAGGCCCAGCCGATCGCCAGCACGCCGAAGTAGCGCAGGTGGCTGTCGCGCCGACGCGAGCGCGCCATCACCAGCACCACGAGTGCGCTTAGCAGCAACAGCGCCGATGCGACCAGCGGCAGCGACACCGCTAGCAGCGTGTCGCGGGCCTGGCGTGCATGCAGCAGCGCGTAGGGCCCGATCAGCGGCGCGGCCAACCCACCGGCGCGCTGGCGCGAGGCCACCTGCGCCAGCGCGTAGCCGGCCAGGCGCAGGTCGAGGGTGTTGCCGCGCTCCTGCAGCAGCGCGGCGGGCAGCGGCACCAGCAGGGGCCGCTGGCAATCGAGGGCGATCGGGTCGCTCATGCGCCCGGCCGCGTGCAGGCGCTGGCCGTTGAGCTGGATCTCGACGTTGGCGCAGGCGCGCTCGATGTACAGGCCCAGCAGGCCCGCCGGCTGGCCGCTGACGGCGTTAAAGCGCAACCGGTACCACAGCGGCGTGCCGCGCTGTGGCCGGGTGCGGGCCCAGTCGTCGGGCAGGCTGACCACACGCTCGGCGGCGTCGAGCGGGTAGTGGCCTGCGCCGGTGTCTTCGGCGGCCAGCGCATCGGCAAAGGGCAGCGGCTGGGCCTGGGCCTGGACCGGCGGCGCCAGCCCGAACCAAAGCAGCGCGGCCAGGGCCAGCGCCAGCCGCCCGTCGAAGAATCCGTTGCGCGCCATGTCGGCCGGGATTGTGCAGGATGGTGGCACGGCGACAATCGGCGCATTCGTGCGTTCCTGCAAGGCTTTGCATTGATCCTTCGCCACGCTTTCATCCCCCACGACAACCCGCGCCTGGCGCACCTGTGCGGCAGCCTGGACAGCCACCTGCGGCAGATCGAACTGGCTTTGGGCGTGGCGATCGCGCGGCGCAACGAGTCGTTCCGTGTCGAGGGCGCCAGGGTCGCGGCCGAGCGCGCGGTGGCGCTGCTGCAAACGCTGTACGAACGCGCGGCCCGGCCGATCGATGCCGAGGCCTTCCAGCTCGCCCTGGCTGAGGCCGAGGCTGCGGCGCCGGTTGCAGCCGCTGCGCCGCGCGGCGCAGCGGCGTCCAACGACGACCCCGATGCCGCGGTGGTGCTGCACACCCGCCGCGCCGATCTCGAGGGCCGCACCCCCAACCAGCGCCAGTACCTGCGCCACATCCTGGGCCACGACATCACGCTGGGCATCGGCCCGGCCGGCACCGGCAAGACGTTTCTGGCGGTGGCCTGCGCGGTCGATGCGCTCGAGCGCAGCCAGGTCCAGCGCATCGTGCTCACGCGTCCGGCGGTCGAGGCCGGCGAGCGGCTGGGCTTCCTGCCCGGCGACCTGGCGCAGAAGGTCGATCCCTACCTGCGCCCGCTCTACGACGCGCTGTACGACCTGATGGGCTTCGATCGCGTGACCAAGGCCTTCGAGAAGGCCCTGATCGAGGTCGCGCCGCTGGCCTTCATGCGCGGGCGCACGCTCAACCACGCCTTCGTGATCCTCGACGAGGCGCAGAACACCACCGCCGAGCAGATGAAGATGTTCCTGACGCGGATCGGTTTCGGCAGCCGCTGCGTGGTCACCGGCGACGTCAGCCAGATCGACTTGCCACGCGGCATCGAGAGCGGCCTGGTCCAGGCCGAGCGCGTGCTGCGACGCGTCGACGGCATCGCCTTCACCCGATTCACCGCGGCTGATGTGGTGCGCCATCCGCTGGTGGCGCGCATCGTCGAGGCCTACGAGCGGGCGCAGCAGAATGAGCCGCGCGATGCGGGCTGAGCTGCGGCTGTCGCTGCAACAGCCCGATGGCCGCCATCGCACCACGCTGGCCCGGCACAAAGTGGCGCGCTGGATCCGCGCGGCGCTGGCCGCGCCGGCCGAGATCACGTTGCGCATCGTCGACGAAGCCGAGGGCCGCGCCCTCAATCGCGACTTCCGCGCCCAGGACCACGCCACCAATGTGCTGACCTTCGACTACCAGCGCGAGCCAATGGTGGTTGCCGACCTGGTAATTTGCGCGCCCGTGGTTGCGCGCGAGGCCCGCGAGCAGGGCAAGGCGCTCGAGGCGCATTACGCGCACCTGGTGGTGCATGGCACGCTGCACGCGCAGGGCTGGGACCACCAGCGCGTCGCCGACGCACGCGAGATGGAGGCGCGCGAGGCCGAGATTCTGCGCGTGATGGGTTGGCCCGACCCCTATCGGGCCGAGCGCGCACGCACGATGAAAAACGGCGCCTGAGGGCGCCGTCTTCGCGGGGCTGGGCGCCTCAGCTTGCGCTGCGCCGACGCCGGATTACCAGGCCGATGCCTGCCAGGCCGGCCAGCATCAGCGCCACCGTGCCGGGCTCGGGCACCGCGGTGGCGGTCAGCCCGCTGAGGTAGAACTGGTCGGCGCTGCGGCCACCATAGGCAAAGGTGAACTGCGTGCCGGTCAGATCGAGTGCGATGTTGCCGCTGCCGATCGGCAGCAGGCGGTTGGCACCGTTGAACAGGAAGGTCGAATTGGCCGCCCAGCCGCTCACGTCGTGGCCTTCGGAGCGCAGGCTGATGCCGGTCAGATGCACCAGTTGGCTGAACGTCATGATCAGTGTTTCGCCCAGCGTGATGTTGTCGTCGCTGTTGTTGCCGCTCTGGTGGTAGACGCCCAGGCCGGCGCCGATCTTGTTCTGTGCGCTGTAGCCGTTCTCATGGTCTTGCACGACGGCGGCGACGCCGTTGTTGTACATACCCGTGGCCGCCACCGTGATGCCGCCCGACGTGAACGTCAGGTCACCGTTGAGCAATCCGTTGTTGACGCTGGAGCTGCACAGATCACCGCCGGTGCAGGCGATGCCATCGGTCGGCAGGAAGCCGGTGTTGATGCCGTTGTTGTTGACGTTGTATTTGAGGTTGGCAAAGTCGAAGGTCGCAGCGCCCGCGGGCAACAGGGCAACAGCCAACGCGGCTGCGGCGAACGACTTGGGAAGCGGATTCATGCGGGATGCCTTGTGGGAGACAGGGGGATGCATGAATGCTAGGCAGCGCTGGCGTGCCGCGCTTCCCGCGAGCGCGGGGTCGAAGGCCCTTTATCGCCGAGTGACCCCGCGAACCAAGGGCAGGATGGGCCTAACCGCGCGTGCTCAGGTAGCGCTTGCGCCAGAAGAACAGAGCCAGCCCCAGCCCGATCGCCGTCATCACAGCGATCGCGATCCACACGCCGGTGGCACTGTGGATCAACGGCAGGGCATCGAAGTTCATGCCGAAAAATCCGGTCACCAGGTTCAGCGGCATGAAGATCGCCGTCAGCACCGTCAGCGTGCGCATGATGTCGTTGGTGCGGTGGCCCAGCGCCGAGAAGTGCATCTGCACCGCGTTCTCGGCCGATTGCTCGAGCCGTCGCACATGGGTGAGCACGCGCTCGATATGTTCGAGCACGTCGCGCGAGCGCACGCGCAGCAACTCGCGCTCGCGCCGCGCCGCGGTATCGCTGGCATCGGGCCATTCGTCCAGGGCATCGATCCACTCCTGCACCGCGGCGCGCTGGTCTTCGCAGGTGTCTTCGAGCAGGTGCAGGGTGTCGCGCGATTCGAGCAGCACCGGCCAGTCGTGAAAGCGGCTCTTCGGGCTCAGCAACTCGCTTTGCAGTGCGCCGAGCTGGCGCGTCAGCAGGCGGCGCAGGTCGAGGTAGCCATCGACCATGTGGTTGACCATGCGCAGCATCAGGTCGGCCGGGCTGCTCGGCAGGCGCGCGGCGACGCGGCCTTCGGCACCGGCGGCGCCCAGGCCGGCCAGGCGCTGGGCGAAATGCTCGCGCACGGCGCAGTCGGCCGGGTGCACGGTGATCAGCACGTTGTCGAACAGCGCGAAACCGACCGGGCTGGTGTCGATGCTTTCGAGCGCGCGGCGGGCCGAGGCGATCGTCGCCTGCTGGTCGTCGGCCGGCGCTGGCCCGCCGGGGCTGCCCGCTGCAAGGCGCCGAAACACCAGCAGGTCGTACCACGAGGTGTAGTCGTAGTGGCTGGGCAGTTGTGGGTTGAGCAGATCGGAGATGTGCAGGTCGACCAGTTGGCTGGCCTGCCAGCGCTGCAGATGGTCTTGCACCGCGGCGATGCGACGCTCGAATTCGCCGCGCGCGCTGCCGATCCACAGGAAGCCGGTGGCCGGCAGGGCGTCGGGCAAGCCGTCGAGTTCGGTGAAGCGATCGAGACCGACGTGGAAAACGCGCATCGCTGAACCAGCCTCAGCGCGCGCCCGGCCGCCCGAAGGGCGCTGAGCGTCCCCCTGGGCGGCAGCGAGCGCGGCGAGCGTGGGGGCTCATCAGGACCGAAGCAGGCGCGCTGCGTCGAGCGCGAAGTACGTGAGCACGCCGTCGGCGCCGGCCCGCTTGAAGGCCAGCAGCGATTCCATCATCACCGCGTCGTGGTCGAGCCAGCCGTTGGCGGCGGCGGCCTTGAGCATCGCGTACTCGCCGCTGACCTGGTAGGCGAAGGTCGGCATGCGGAACGCGTCCTTCACCCGGCGAACGATGTCCAGGTACGGCATCCCCGGCTTGACCATCACCATGTCGGCGCCTTCAGCGATGTCCAGCGCTACCTCGCGCAGGGCCTCTTCGCTGTTGGCCGGGTCCATCTGGTAGGTCTTCTTGTCGCTCTTGCCGAGGTTCTGGGCCGAGCCGACGGCGTCGCGGAACGGGCCGTAGAAGGCGCTGGCGTACTTGGCGCTGTAGGCCATGATCTTGGTGTGGACCCGGCCGCTGGCTTCGAGCGCCGCGCGGATCGCGCCGATCCTGCCGTCCATCATGTCGCTGGGCGCGACGATATCGACGCCGGCCTCGGCCTGCACCAGCGCCTGCTTGACCAGCACCGCCAGCGTGGCGTCGTTGAGGATGTAGCCACTGTCGTCGATCAGCCCATCCTGGCCATGGCTGGTGAACGGGTCCAGGGCCACATCGGTCAGCAGGCCGAGCTCGGGAAAGCGCCGCTTCAGCTCGCGCACCGCGCGCGGCACCAAGCCTTCGGGGTTGGTGGCTTCGCGGCCGTCGGGGGTCTTCAGGGCCGTGTCGATGACCGGAAACAACGCCATCACCGGCACGCCCAGCAGCAGGCATTGCTCGGCCTGCGGCAGTAGGCGGTCGAGCGAAAGCCGTTGTACGCCGGGCATCGAGGCCACGTCTTCGGCGCGGCCCTGGCCGTCGAGCAGAAACACCGGGTAGATCAGGTCGGCCGCGCTGAGCTGGCTTTCACGCACCAGCGCGCGGCTGAAAGCGTCGCGGCGCAGCCGCCGCGGCCGGCTGGCTGGAAAGGGGGGCAGTGGCGGTGTGGGCATGGCAGGGGTGGGCGGATCCGCCCGAGTCGCCTGCCGCAGCCGGAAAAACGACCCCGGCAAAGTGTGACAAGGCGGTTACAAACGACGCGCGCTCTGCTAAAGTGGCAATTGAATGATAGCCGCAAGGTCGTCATTCCCTGCTTTTCCTCCCTGAGCAGGTGCCTTAGCGTGATGACAGCGATAAGGCATTTCAGCCCCGGCTGTGAGGCCGGGGCTTTTTCTTGGGGGCCCCACGTCGCCGATCCGCATAATCGCCGCCCATGAGCAGCAGCTTCCTCTGGGTCAAGGCTTTCCACATCGTCTTCGTCGCCAGTTGGTTTGCCGGTTTGTTCTACCTGCCGCGGCTGCTGGTCAACCTGGCGCTGGTGCCGGCCGACAGCCATGCGGAACGTGAGCGGCTGCTGTTGATGGCGCGCAAGCTGTACCGCTTCGCCACCCTGCTGATGGGGCCGGCGCTGATGCTCGGCGTGCTGCTGTGGCTGGCCTATGGCGTCGGCCGCGGGCCGGGCAACGGCTGGCTCTACGCCAAGCTGGTCGTGGTGCTGGCCGCCATCGGCTACCAGCATGTTTGCGGCTCGCTGTTGCGCGGCTTCGCAGCTGGCAACAACCGGCGCAGCGACCGCTGGTACCGGGTCTTCAACGAGCTGTCGGTGCTGTTGTTCAGCGCCGCCGTCGTCCTGGTGGTCGTCAAGCCTTTCTGAACATGGCCCGGACCGCCGCGCGCCACCGCAGCACGGCCTGGCCGCTGGCGCTGGCGTTTGCGGCCCTGGTGGTCTATGCCAGCCTGTACCCGTTCAGCGGCTGGCGCTGGCCGCCCATGCTGGGCGGGCTGGGCCTGCTGCAACTGCCCTGGCCGCCCTGGCGCGACCGTTTCGACGAGGGTGCCAACTTGCTCGGCTATGTTCCGCTGGGTGCACTGCTGTTCGTGGCGGTTGTGCGCAGCGGCGGCAGTGCGGTGGCGGGCGGGGTGATCGCCGTACTGGGCAGTGCATCGCTGTCGTACGCGGTCGAGGTGACGCAGAACTTTCTGCCCACCCGCGTGCCGTCGCTGAAAGATTGCGCCTTCAACCTCACCGGCGCGATGGCCGGCGCCGCCCTGGCGGCGTTGTTGCAGTCGCAGGGCTGGGTCGACCGCTGGCAAGCCGTGCGCGAGCGCTGGTTCGCGCGGCGCAGCGCCGGTGCGTTGGTGCTGCTGGTGTTGTGGCCGCTGGGTCTGTTGTTCCCGACGCCTGTGCCGCTCGGCCTGGGCCAGGTGGGCGGCGAGCTGCATGCGCTGGTTCAGGCTGCTGTCGCCGGCACGCCCTGGGCCGGTGACGTGGCTGCCTGGATCGGCGGGGCCGCCGCCGCGGGCACCCAACCGGCACTGTCGCGCGCGCACGAACTGCTGGCCACCGCGCTCGGCCTGGCTGCGCCGTGTCTGGTGGCTTTCGCGACCACCCGCGCCGGCTGGCACCGGATGGTGCTGCTGGGCGGCGCGACTGCGCTGGCGGTGGCCGTCAGCACCTTGTCGACGGCGCTCAATTTCGGCCCTGAACATGCGCTGGCCTGGTGGTCGGCGACGACCTGGCGTGCCCTGTCGCTGGGCGCGGCACTGGCCTTCGTCGTCGTCGGCGCCAGCCCGCGGGTGGCCGCCGGCCTGGGCCTGGCCGCCCTGACGGCGCTGGTGATGCTGGTGGCCCAGGCCCCCGCCGACCCCTACTACGCCGCCAGCCTGCAGGGCTGGGAGCAGGGTCTGTTCATCCGCTTTCACGGCCTGGCGCAGTGGATCGGCTGGCTCTGGCCCTACGCCGCGATGGCCTGGCTGCTGACGCGGCTGGCGCGGCAGGACAGCGAGTAGCGCCACCTACAATCGGCGCATGAGTTCGAGCTACTACCAGCGGCATATTTTTTTCTGTCTCAACCAGCGTGCCAACAACGAAGCCTGCTGCGCGCAACACGATGCGCAGGCCGGCTTCGATCACTGCAAATCGCGCGTCAAGGCCGCCGGCATCAACGGCCCCGGCGGTGAGCGCGTGAACAAGGCCGGTTGCCTGGACCGCTGTGCCGGCGGGCCGGTGGCGGTGGTCTACCCGGACGCGGTCTGGTACCACTATGTCGACGCCAGCGACATCGACGAGATTGTCGATTCGCACCTGGTCGGCGGCAAGGTCGTCGAGCGCCTGCTGCTGGCCCCCGACGTGGGCCATTGACGCCGCGCCCGACGTGAACCCGCGCACCCAACGCCGCGTGGTGGCCGGCCCCGCAGGCGACCTCGATTGCGCCCTCGACGAACCCGTCGGAGCGCTGCACGGCGTGGCCGTTATCTGCCACCCGCATCCGCAGCATGGCGGCACGCTGGACAACAAGGTGGTGGCCACGCTGGCCCGCGCCTTCACGCAATGCGGCTGGCGCGCGGTGCGCTTCAACTTCCGCGGCATCGGCGGCTCGGCCGGCACCTGGGACGAAGGCCGCGGCGAGATCGACGATGCCTTGGCGGTGGTAGCGGCATTGCGCGAGCCGGGGCAGGTGCTGGCCCTGGCTGGCTTTTCCTTCGGCGCCTATGTGGCCTCGCAGGCCGCCGCGGCGCTGCAGCCCGAGCGGTTGGTGCTGGTCGGCCCGGCGACAGCCAGCTTCACGGTGGCGCCGGTACCCGCTGATACCTTGGTGATCCACGGCGAGGCCGATGATGTCGTGCCGCTGGCGGCCACGCTGGCCTGGGCCCGACCGCAGGCGCTGCCGGTGGTGGTGGTGCCGGGCGCGGGCCATTTCTTTCACGGGCAATTGCCGTTGCTGAAGTCGCTGGTGGTGCGCCACCTGTCGGCGCCGGCCGGCTGAGCCTTCGTTTTCTCTGACTGTGACTTTGATGAACCGACTCTTCGCTTTCGCTGTGGCCGCGGCCACCCTGCTGTCGACCTCGCTGGTTTTGGCGCAAGCCGTGCAACCGCCCGAGATCGCCGCGCGCCAGTACATCCTGTTCGACCTGACCACCGGCCAGACCCTGGCCGAGCGCGACGCCGACACGGCCACCGACCCGGCCTCGCTGACCAAGCTGATGACGGCCTACATCGTCTTCGGTGCGCTGCGCGACAAGAAGCTCACGCTGGAGCAACCGGTGGCGGT
>JANOKY010000173.1:0-2439 GCA_031419635.1 Burkholderiales bacterium
GAAGAACATCGCCACCGGCAGGGTCCAGGCCATCCAGGCAAACATCGCTCGCCCCTTTCAGACGCGACCCATCGCAAAGCCTTTTGCGATGTAGTTGCGCACAAAGTAGATCACGATCGCGCCCGGCACGATGGTCAGCACGCCAGCCGCAGCCAAGACGCCCCAGTCCATGCCCGAGGCCGAGACCGTGCGGGTCATCACCGCCACGATCGGCTTGGCGTTGACGCTGGTCAAGGTGCGTGCCATCAGCAGCTCGACCCAGCTGAACATGAAGCAGAAGAAGGCCGCGACGCCGACGCCGGCCTTGATCAGCGGGATGTAGATGGTGAGGAAGAAGCGCGGGAACGAGTAGCCGTCGATGTAGGCCGTCTCGTCGATCTCGCGCGGAATGCCGCTCATGAAGCCTTCCAGGATCCACACCGCCAGCGGCACGTTGAACAGCAGGTGTGCGAGCGCCACCGCGAGGTGCGTGTCCATCAGCCCGAGCGTCGTGTAGAGCTGGAAGAACGGCAGCAGGAACACGGCCGGCGGCGTCATGCGGTTTGTCAGCAGCCAGAAAAAAACATGCTTGTCGCCGAGAAAGCTGTAGCGCGAGAACGCATACGCCGCCGGCAGCGCCACCAGCAGCGAGATCACGGTGTTGATGGCCACATAGATCATCGAGTTGATGTAGCCCGAGTACCAGCTTTCGTCGGTGAAGATGGTGCGGTAATGGTCCCAGGTGAAGTGCTGCGGCCACAGGCTGAAAGTCGACAGGATGTCCTCGTTGGTCTTGAACGACATGTTGACCATCCAGTACACCGGCAGGATCGCGAAGACCAAGTAGGCGATCAGGAAGACCGTCCGCTTCTTGAAGCGCTTGTCATCCATGCGCCTGCTCCTTGTCTGCGGTGCCGACGCGCTGCATCCAGTTGTAGAGGATGAAGCACAGCAGCAGGATGATCAGGAAGTAGATCAGCGAGAACGCTGCCGCCGGGCCGAGGTCGAACTGTCCGACCGCCTTCTGCGTCAAGTACTGCGACAGGAAGGTGGTGGCGTTGCCGGGGCCCCCGCCGGTCAGCACGAAGGGCTCGGTGTAGATCATGAAACTGTCCATGAAGCGCAGCAGCACCGCGATCATCAACACGCCGCGCAGCTTCGGCAACTGGATGTAGCGGAACACCGCGAGTTTGCTGGCGCCGTCGATGCTCGCCGCCTGATAGTAGGCGTCGGGGATCGCGCGCAGGCCGGCGTAGCAGAGCAGCGCGACCAGCGGTGTCCAGTGCCACACGTCCATCAGCAGCACCGTCAGCCAGGCGTGCGTGGCGTTGCCGGTGTAGTTGTAGTCGAAGCCCAGTTGCGTCAGCGTGTGGCCGAGCAGGCCGATGTCGGCACGGCTGTAGATCTGCCAGATCGTGCCGACCACGTTCCACGGAATCAGCAGCGAGATGGCCACCAGCACCAGCACCGCCGATGATTTCCAGCCGGTCGCCGGCATCGCCAGTGCGAGTGCGATGCCCAGCGGTATTTCGACCAGCAGCACCGAGAGCGAAAAAGTGATCTGGCGCAGCAGCGCGCCTTGCAGGTCGTCGTCGCGCATCACCGACTTGAACCATTCGGTGCCGACGAAGACGCGCCGCTCGGGCGAGATGATGTCCTGCACCGAGTAGTTCACGACCGTCATCAGCGGCAGGATGGCCGAGAAGGCCACGCACAGGATGACCGGCAGGATCAGGAACCAGGCTTTCTGATTGACGGGTTTCATGGCGTGGCCTCCTGATCGATCAAACGCTCATTTTTGTAGAAGCAGGTGTGCGGGCCGATGACGCCGAGCCACACCACCTCGCCGATGCACGGGATCGTGTGCTGCGGGCTCAGCCGGACGCGCACGACGGTGGCATTGCCGCCGCCGGCACCGCCTGCACCACCAGCACCACCGGCACTGTCACGGTCAATTTGACTGTCACCCACGCGGGTCGTGATCAACCAGTAGGTGCCGATGTCCTGCGCCTGGGTCACGACGGCCGGAATGGCGCCATCCTGATGCGGTGCGGCCAGCGTCACGTACTCGGGCCGCACACCGAGCAGCGTGGCGCCGGCCGCGCGCATCGCGCCGCCAGCCAGCGTCAGTGTCTGGTCCGCCACGCAGAGCCCGGCGTCGCGCCACTGCACGGGCAGCAAGTTCATCCCCGGCGAGCCGATGAAGTGGCCGACGAAGGTGTGCTGCGGCCGCTCGAACAACTCCGACGCACTGCCGATCTGCACCGCGCGGCCGCGCGTCATCACCACCACCTCATCGGCAAATGTCAGCGCCTCGACCTGGTCGTGGGTGACGTAGATCAGGGTCAGTTTCAGCTCGTTGTGGATCTGCTTGAGCTTGCGCCGCAGCTGCCACTTCAGGTGCGGGTCGATGACGGTCAGCGGCTCGTCGAACAGCACCGCACTCACGTCCTCGCGCAC
>JANOKY010000174.1:0-5895 GCA_031419635.1 Burkholderiales bacterium
TGTCGTTGGTGGCGACGCTGCCGGTGAGGATCGTGTCCTCCAGGCCGGATTTGATGTCGGCCACGGCCACCGGCGCATCGTTGGTGCCGGTCAGCGTGATGGTCAGGCTGCTGATGCTGCTCGCGCCGTGCTGGTCGGCGACGGTGTAGTTCGCCACCACGTTCGTCGTCGCACCCTGGGCCAGGTGCTGGTACGCCGCGTTGCCGGCGTCGAAGCTGTAGCTGCCGTCGGTCGCGATCGACAGACCGGCCACGGGGGCGTTCAGGCTGTAGCTGAGGACGGCACCGTCGTCGACATCGCTGTCGTTGGTGGCGACGCTGCCGGTGAGGATCGTGTCCTCCAGGCCGGATTTGATGTCGGCCACGGCCACCGGCGCATCGTTGGTGCCCGTGACGGTGATCGTCAACGTCGCCGTGGCCGTTGCGCCCGCCAGGTCTGCCACGGTGTAGGTAACGGCCGTCGTCGTGCTCTGTCCGGCGCCAAGGTACTGAAACGCGCTGCCCGCATCGAAGGTGTAGGTGCCATCGGCATGGATCACGAAGCTACCGCCGTGGTTGCCGGCAATCGAGCTGCCTGCCACCGCCGTCGAAGTGCCGTTCGTGACCCCGGCGACATGCAGCACGTCAAGGTGGTCGGTGTCCGAATCGTTCGTCAGCACATTGCCTGCGACGGCCGGGCCATCCTCGCCCGTGCCCTTGCCGTCATTTGCCGCCATCGGACCGGTGTTATCCAGAACAACCTTGTAGGCCTCCCAGTCGCTGACCTTCAGGTTGAAGGATGAGAACGAGAACGTCGGGCCGTTGTCGCGACTGGCATTGGCATTGGCCGCCAGGAATGCGTTGAAGGCCGTCAGATCGGCTTGCGCTGCGGCACGCTCGCCGTAGCTGAGGTGCAGCTCCAATGTATCGAAGCCGGTGCCGCCGTCGTACAAATCGTTCGACGTGCCGCCGCCGGCCAACAGGTTCTCGCTCCAACTGTAGGCACCGGTGTCGCTGCCAGCCTGGGCGTACAGCTTGTCGTTGCCCGCGCCGCCGTCGAGGTAGTCAGCCCCGGCACTGCCATGTCCGCTCGAGCCACCACCCAGCGATCCGCCGCCCGTCCAACCCGCACCACCCGAGCCCGCACCCGAACCTTTGGAGTCGCCGTACAGGATGTCGTCGTCGGCGCCGCCAAGGAGCTGGTCGTTGCCTCGCCCACCAAACAGGGCATCGTTGCCCACGCCGCCTTCCAAGCGGTCATTGCCTTTGCCGCCCCTCAAGAAGTCGTTGCCGGCATCGCCGTACAGCCTGTCGTCACCCTCGCCGCCGTCGAGCTTGTCGTTGCCGTCGTCGCCCGACAGCATGTCGTTGCCTTTGCCGCCCTTGAGCACGTCGGTGCCGTCGTTGCCGCGCAAAGTGTCGTTGCCGTCGCCACCATCGAGCTGGTCATCGCCGGCGTTGCCGAATAGCGTGTCGTCGCCACTGCCGCCATCGAGCTGGTCATTGCCCGCGCCGCCGCTCAGGGTGTCGTTGCCGGCGCCGCCGTCGAGCTTGTCGGCGCCCTCGTCGCCGTTGAGGATGTCGTTGCCGTCGCCACCGAGCAGCTTGTCGTCGCCGGTGCCGCCATTGAGGAGGTCGTCGCCGCTGCCGCCGTCGAGCGTGTCGCTGCCGGCGCCGCCGTTGAGCGTGTCGCTGCCAGCCCCGCCCGAGAGCTTGTCGTCGCCCGTGCCGCCGTTCAGGATGTCGTTGCTGCTGGTGCCGTTGAGGATTGTCATGTCTTGGTCTCCGGTATTCGATGCGGCGCATTGCGCGCCGCCGGGGTGTTGTGTCAGGCGAGCGCGGGGATTGCGATTCGCATGGCGGCATCGGATGCGTCGTCGCGCAAACGCTTGCCGGCTTCAATAAAGAAATGGCTCATGCGTTCGCCGCCGGGCCAGCGCCGTGACCAGCGCGCACCGCGGGCGCACAGCCGGCGCGCGGCCTCGGCCGTCACCCCGACGCGATCGCTGCGCTCGCACGCTGCCGCCTTCCACCAGGCACCGTCGCCCTTGTGCTCGAGCACCAGTGCCAGGCGCATGCAGGTGTGCAGGCTGCCCAGACGCGACAGGTAGACCAAGGCATCGTCGGGGCTGCGCTTGGACAGCATTGCAAACAGCGGCAAGAAGCGCTTCAAGACCGCGGCCTCGAGGCCGGCGTCATCGGGCATGTATTCGTCGCACAGCAGCCAGACCAGGTCGTCGAGCGCGTCGCGCGCACCGCAATGTTCCCAATCGACCCAGCCCACCGCGTTGTCATCGCTGCTGCCATCGACCAGCACCGCGTTGCCGGGGCGTGCGTCCCACTTGACGAATGAGAGCCGCCGCGGCGTGATCTGGGCCGGCGTGATCGACGCGCCGATCGCGGGGTCGGGCAGGCCGAGTCGCGCGGCAATCCGGCCGGGTATCGACAGCAGGGCCGTGAACCATTCCGGCGTGACGCCGATCGGCGCGACGCGTCGCGAGAGTGCTGTCTTATCGGCCGCCATCTGGCACAGCAGCAGGCCACCGGCGGCGGCGGCCACCCGGTCGCCGACCCTGTCCACGGGTGCTGCAAGTGCTGACGACAGGCGACGCGGCCCCAGGTCCTGCTGGATCAACCACTCGTCGTCATGCGCGATCACGGCCGGCACAGGCGCGCCTGCGGCGCGCAGTTCGCTCAACACGCCCGTCTCCAGAGCCGCGCGCGCGGGGTGCGCGCGCCACGTGACGATGTAAGAGCTGCCTGGCATGACGGCACGCACGGAGCAGCGCGACGCACCGCCCGGATACTCGATGCTTGTCGGCCCGCGGCCGATCAGTGCCAAGCACGCGCGCGCTGCGGATGCTGGTGAGATTCGAGGCGCTTTGTTGCGCTCGATGCCGCCTGATTCCGTGTGCGATGTGTGTCGTGTGTGATTCACCGGACCAACCTGTTCAACGATGCCCACGCATCACTGCCCCGGTTGTAACGTCTGGAAACGTGCGCTCCTAGCGTTGCGCACCCCACCGTCGCGGGGTCGATGGGCCCGCATGCGCGGGGGACGCGCCTGCGATCCGTGCATTGCGTCACGAACCGTTGGTTGCGGCGCGCGCGCCGCGCAAGCTCAGTGCATGCGCAGTAGCTGTAGCAGCAACTCGATCCGCGCCTGCACCGCGCTCAGCGCACCCGCGCCGGGCAACTCGATGCTGTCGCCACCGAGCACCGGGCCGCGTGCGCAGCGGCTCGCGCGCAGCACGCGCACGCCACTGCGTGCGGCGCGCCGCAGCGCTGTCTCGAGCGGCGCGCTGAGTGTGCCGTTGCCGGTGCCGGCCACCACCAGACCCTGCACGCCTTGGGACAGCACGGCATCGACGAGCGCACTGCCGGCCCCTGCATGGTTGAGCACGATCTCGACGCGCGGCCACGCAGCGGTGTCGGACGCAATTACCTGCAGGCCGACCGCGCCCTCAGCCGGCGCTAGAAGACGCAGCACGCGCACGCGAGCGTCTTCGATCAGCGCCAACGGCCCTGCATCGCCAGCGTCGAAGGCATCGATGCGGTAGCTGTGTTGCTTGCGCAGCTCGGCGCCGCACCAGGCCCGGCCGGCGATGACGACACTCACGCCAACGATCCGGCCGTTGTCCACCAGCGTCACCGCATCGAGCAAATTCTGCGGCCCATCGGCTTGCAATGAGGTGGCCGGCCGCATCGCCGCCGTCAACACCAGCGGCTTGTTCGGTGCCAACACGCGGTGCAGGAAGTAGGCGGTTTCTTCGAGCGTGTCGGTGCCGTGTGTAACCACCACACCGGCCACGTCGGTGCGCGCCAGGTGGAACGCGCAGCGCTGCGCCAGCCGCTGCCAGGTGGCGTGGTCCATATCCTTGCTGTCGAGCTGAGCCACCTGCTCGCAATCGATCGGCACCTGCGCCAGCACCGGCACGGCGGCCACCAGTTGGGCCACGCCGAGTTGCGCAGCGGTGTAGCCGACCGCGTCGGTGGCGCTCGCGGCGGTGCCGGCGATCGTGCCGCCGGTGCCGAGGATGACGATTTTGGATTGCATTGCAGCGCTATCTGGATAAAAATACAGCCACTGGACAAACTCCCAGGTTCCTTTGGATATGCCCATGCTCGAAGACCACCCCAAGCTTACCGACCGCCAGCAGCAGATTCTCGAGCTGGTGCAAAGCGCCATCGAGCGCACCGGCGCGCCGCCCACGCGGGCCGAGATCGCCGCCGAGCTCGGCTTTCGCTCGCCCAACGCCGCCGAAGAGCATTTGCAGGCGCTGGCGCGCAAGGGCGTGATCGAGCTGGTGGGCGGCACATCGCGCGGCATCCGGCTGCGGGCCGACACGCTGCGGGCCTTGAACCACGCCCGCAGCGTGCAGTTCAGCCTGCCGATTGTGGGCATCGCCCAGCTCACGCTGCCCCTGGTCGGCCGCGTCGCCGCCGGCAGCCCGATCCTGGCCCAGGAGCACATCGACCAAACCTACGTCGTCGAAGCCAGCCTGTTCGCGCGCAAGCCCGATTACCTGCTCAAGGTGCGCGGCATGAGCATGCGTGACGCCGGCATCATGGACGGCGACCTGCTCGCGGTGCAGAAGGCCAAGGAAGCCAAGAACGGCCAGATCGTGGTCGCGCGCCTGGGCGACGAGGTCACCGTCAAGCGCTTCAAGCGCGGCCGGCATGGCATCGAGCTGATTCCCGAGAACCCGGATTTCGAGACCATCCATGTGGCGCCAGGCGAGACGCAGTTCGAGCTGGAAGGCCTGGCGGTCGGGCTGATCCGCAACAACATGATGATGTGATGGCCGCGCTGCTGATGAAAGCGCCCAAGGCGGCGCACCCGGGTGCCTGCGAATCGCTCGAGCAATTGCCCAACATCGGCCCCTCGCTGGCCGCTGATCTGCGGCTGATCGGCGTGCGCACGCCGCGCGAACTGCGCGGGCGCGATCCCTTCGTGCTCTACCAGGCGCTGTGCGCGGCCACCGGCCAGCGCCAGGATCCTTGCGTGCTCGACACCTTCATGGCCGCCACCGATTTCATGCGCGGCGCGCAGGCCGCGCCGTGGTGGGTGTACACGCCGCAGCGCAAGGCGCTGTACGGCCAGGTCTGAGCTGCGGCGCCCGGCGCGGCCGGGCCGGCTTCAGCGCCCGCCGAGGAAGTCGCCCTTGCCGACATCCACGCCACTGTGGCGCAGGATGGCGTAGGTGATGGTGAGGTGAAAGTACAGGTTCGGCAGCACGTAGTACTTGAGGAAATTCTCGCCACTGAATACCAAGGGGTCGCGGCTGCGTTGCGGCACCGAGATTTCGCGGCTGTCGGTGCCGTCGATCTGCGCGGCGCTGAATGAGTTGACGTAGTCGATGGTCTTGCGCACGCGGGCGCGCAGGTCGTCCAGCGAGGCCTCGTTGTCGTCCCACTTCGGCACCTCGACACCGGCCAGGCGCGCCATGCAGGCCTTGGCGGCGTCGCTGGCGATCTGGATCTGGCGCGTGAACGGCAGCATGTCGGGCGCCAGGCGCAGGCCGAGGTAATTGTTGGCGTCGAACTTGCGCGCCGCGGCATGGGCCTCGGCCTTGTCGAGCCAGGTCAGCAGGTTGCCGAACATGCGCACGAAAACCGGCACGCTGGCCGAATGCATGGTGATGGACATGTGTGTCTCCTTGTGAAAGCGGCTCGCATCCTAGCGCGCAAGGCAGAATCGCGTATCCGAGCGCCCGCCATGAACATCATCATCCTCGACGACTACCAGGACGCCGTGCGCAAGCTGCAGTGCGCGGCCAAGCTCGAACACCTCAATGCCAAGGTCTTCACCAACACGGTCAAAGGCATCGGCCAGTTGTCGATCCGGCTGCGCGACGCCGAGGTGCTGGTGCCGATCCGCGAGCGCACCGCGTTCCCGCGCCAGTTGCTGGAGAAG
>JANOKY010000175.1:0-1595 GCA_031419635.1 Burkholderiales bacterium
AGAGCTGCTCGATGCGCAGCACCGCCACGTCCCAGGCCTTCTTCTCGTCGCGGCGCTTGACCAGGTCATAGACCACCTTGCCCGAGCAGGCGATCACGCGCTTGACCTTGGCTGGGTCGATGTCGGCGTGATTGGTCCCGAACACGGTGCGGAACTCGCCCTTGGTGAACTCCGACAGCGGCGAAGTCGCGTCCTTGTTTCGCAGCAGCGACTTGGGCGTCATGATCACCAGGGGTTTGCGGAACATGCGCACCATCTGCCGGCGCAGCACATGGAAGATCTGGCTGGCCGTGGTCGGCTGCACGATCTGCATGTTGTTGTCGGCCGCCAGTTGCATGAAGCGCTCCAGCCGCGCCGAGCTGTGCTCCGGCCCCTGCCCTTCATAGCCGTGCGGCAGCATCAACGTCAGGCCGTTGACGCGGCCCCACTTGACTTCGCCCGAGGCCAGGAACTGGTCGATCACCACCTGCGCGCCATTGACGAAATCACCGAACTGGGCTTCCCAGATCGTCAGCGTGTTCGGATCGGCGCTGGCATAGCCGTATTCGAAGCCGAGCACCGCCTCTTCGGACAGGATCGAGTCGATGACCACGAACGGGGCCTGGTGCTCGGCGACATTTTCCAAAGGCACATAGGTGCCAGCGTCCCACTTCTCGCGGTTCTGGTCGTGCAGCACCGCATGGCGGTGGACGAAGGTGCCGCGGCCGCAGTCTTCCCCCGACAGCCGCACCGGGTAGCCGCTGGCCACCAGCGACGCGAACGCCAGATGCTCACCCATGCCCCAGTCGACGTTGAGTTCGCCGCGACCCATCGCGGCGCGGTCGGCAATCACCTTGGCCACCAGTGGGTGGGCCTTGAAGTCTTTCGGGATCGTGGTGATGCGCTCGGCCAGGCGTTTGATCTCGGCCAGCGGCAAAGCCGTGTCAGCCGCATCGGTCCACTTGCGGTTCAGGTAGGGCGACCAATCGACCGCGTACTTGCTCTTGAAATTGGTCAGCACCGGATCCACCGTGTGCTTGCCAGCATCCATCGCCGCGCGGTAGGCCTTGACCATCTCGTCGGGGCCATCGGCCGCGAGCACGTTCTGCGCCACCAGCTTGTCACCGTACAGCCTGCGCGTGCCGGGGTGGGCCGCAATCTTCTTGTACATCAGCGGCTGGGTCAGGCTCGGCGTGTCCTGTTCGTTGTGGCCGAGCTTGCGAAAGCAGATGATGTCGACGACCACGTCCTTGTTGAACTCCTGGCGGTAGTCCATCGCCATCTGGGTACAGAAGACGACCGCCTCGGGGTCGTCGCCGTTCACATGCAGCACCGGCGCTTCGATCATCTTGACCACGTCGGTGCAGTACAGCGTGGAGCGGCTGTCGCGCGGGTCGCTGGTGGTGAAGCCGATCTGGTTGTTGATCACCAGGTGCAGGGTGCCGCCGGTGTAATAGCCGCGCGTCTGCGCCAATGCCAGCGTCTCCATCACCACGCCCTGGCCGGCGAAGGCGGCGTCGCCATGCACCAGCACCGGCAGCACCTGGTCGCCGGTCTTGTCGCCGCGGCGGTCCAGGCGCGCCTTGACGCTGCCCTCGACCACCGGGTTGACGATC
>JANOKY010000176.1:0-2769 GCA_031419635.1 Burkholderiales bacterium
CGGCATCGACGCGCTGCAGGCCGATCTGCAGGTTCTCGGCGGCGAGGTGGCCGTCGACGACGCGCAGCGTGCCGGCGATGTCCAGGCCTTCGAGGCGGAACAGCGCGGTGTGCCACCACAGGTGGGTGGCGAAGCCATTGCCTTCGGCCCAGGCGGTCTGGTGCTGGCGCAGCCAGGCCGCGCCGTCGTCGAAGCGGCCCTGCGCGTCCATCACATGCGCGACGCTGTGCACGGCCCAGGGCGCGCGCGCATCGAGCGCCAGCGCGCGGCGGCCGGCCTCTTCGGCCTGGGCATGGCAGTGGTTTTCTTCCAGGCCGAAGGCCCACAGCGCCAGCACATGTGGGTACAGCGGGTCGTGCTCGTCCCACTCCGGCAAGGCACGCGCCGGGCGGGCGCGCAAGGCGGCGGCATCGCCGCGGTAGAAGTCCCACAACTGCGCCCATTGCAACGCAAGGGCGTCGCGCGGGTGCTCGATCAGCAGGGTGTCCCAGGTGCGGCAGGCCCCTGACCAGCGGCCGTCGAGCACGAGCTGCACGGCTTCGAGGTGGGTGCGTTCGCGGGCCGGCGTTTGCGCGCTGGTGAGGGCGCGGGCGGCGTCGAGATGGGTCTGCGCTTCGGCCAGCAGCGAGGCTTCCGTCAGGCTGGCGAGGAAGCCGGCTTTCATGGTGTGCGGCAAGGCCCAGCCGGGGTCGGCGGCGATGGCTGCGTCGAGGTCGGCCAGCGGCGTGTCGTAGAACGACATCATTCGCCACAGCGCCACATCGACGGCGGCGCGCGCGCTGGCCGATGAGCTGCCGATCGGGAGGCCGCGAGCGTCTTGCGCTGTCATGGGCCGGAATGTACGCCGGGCTTCGAACCCTCAGCCCGAACGGTTCGCAGCAACGTCGGGCCACGGCCTCTGCGGCCCGCGCAGTTGCTCCCAGGCGCGGGCCAGGCGCAGCACGCCGAGGTCATCAAAGCGCCGGCCGATCAGTTGCAGGCCGATCGGCAGACCGCTGGCGCTGTAGCCGGCGTTGATCGATGCGGCGGGTTGCTCGCTCATGTTGAAGGGCAGCGTGAAGGCGATGTGCTCGAACGGCCGCGCCGGGTCGTTGAGTGGGCTGGCGAACTCCGCCGGGAACGACAGCACCGGGCTGACCGGCGCGAGCACGAAATCGAAGCGCTGCGTGGCGGCGATGGCGGCGTCGCGCAAGGCCCCCATCTGGCTGTAGCCGCGGAACACCTGGGCACCGCTGAGTGCGGCGCCGCCCTCGGCCCAGGTGCGGATGTAGGGCAGCACGCGGGCCTGGCGCTCGACCGGCAGCACCGAAATGTCGAGCCACGCGCGCATGCGCCAGAAGGCGTCCATGCCGTCGGGCATGGCGCGGGTCATGAACGGCGCCACCGGCTCGACGATGGCACCCGCCGCTTCGAAGGCGTTGGCGGCGGCGTTGATGGCGGCGTGGATTTCAGCGTCGAGCGGCTGGCCCCAGCCGGGGTCGAGCCACAGGCCGAGCCTGAGGCCGCGCAGGTCGAATTCGAGCTCGCGCCAGGCGATGCCCGGTTGCCACGGCAGGCTCGTCGTGTCGCGTGCGTCGGGCAGGGTCAGCATGGTCATCGCCAGCGCGGCGTCGGCGACCGTGCGCGTCAGCGGCCCGGCCACGCGGCCGGCGTAGGGTGGGTGGATGGGAATGCGGCCCAGGCTCGGCTTCAAACCGAATACGCCGCACCAGCCTGCGGGCAGGCGGATCGAACCTCCGATGTCGGTGCCGAGGTGCAACGGGCCATAGCCGGCGGCACAGGCCGCGCCGGCACCGGCACTGCTGCCGCCGGGGTTCTTTGTCAGGTTCCACGGGTTGCGGGTGAGTTTGTGAAAACTCGACAGGCCGGAGGACAACATGCCGTAGTCGGGCATCGTGGTCTTGCAGACGATCACGGCGCCGGCTTCGCGCAGGCGCGCAGCGGGCGGCGCGTCGGCGGCGGCGGGCGTCAGTACGGTGGCCGCAGTGCCCAGTGGAACCGGCGTGCCGCGGGTGGCGATGTTCTCCTTGACCGTCACCGGCACGCCGTCGAGCGCGCGGGGCTGGCCGCGTTGCCAGCGGGCCTCGCTCTCGCGTGCGGATTGCAGCGCGGCGTCGGCATCCAGCGCCCAGGTCGCGGCAATAAACGGCTCACAGCGCTCGATGTGCGCGACCAGATCGCGCAGCACCTCGACCGGCGAGGCCTCGCGCGCGGCGTAGAGCGCGAGCAGTTCGGTGGCGCTGCGGTCGTGGAGGGTGGTCATAGCGGTGCCCGGCCCTCACCCCGGCCCTCTCCCAGCGGGAGAGGGAGTGGACATGTAGCGCTGCAAATTCTTCGCCGCCTGCGCCCGACCTTGGCGCGCAGGAAGGGGCTCCAACCCAGCAGCAGGCCGGGTGCGCCCAGGGCCTGGCGGGTCCAGCGCCAGAAATCGAAGCGATCGCGGTGGCGCGTGATCAGGCCGGCGCGGTCGAACTCGAACTCGGCATCGATGATGTTGTGCACCATGCGGCCGGTGGCCGAGAAGCGGTAGGTGGCTTCCCAATGCGCGCTGCGGTCGGTGACTTGGCTCACCTCGAGCTGCCAGACATCGCGGCCCTTGGCCTTGACGGCGTCGCAGAGCATCGCCCACATGGCACCGACTTGCACGCGGCCTTGCAGCGAGAAGGCTTCGTCGTCGAAGGCCGCGTCCTGTGCGTAGCAAGCGGCCATCGCTTCGGCGTCGAGCTTCGCGAACGCAGCGTACAGCCGCTCGATCGTGACGCGGCTCAT
>JANOKY010000177.1:0-1600 GCA_031419635.1 Burkholderiales bacterium
AAGGCGCGCCAGTTCCACTACGACGTGCCCGGCGCCGGCCACTACGGCATCTTTTCCGGCCGCCGCTGGCGCGAGCAGGTCCACCCCGAGGTCTGCGCCTTCATCGCCCGCTTCGGCAGCGACGCGGCCGCGACGCCGACACGGGTCAAGGCACCGGCGCGCAAGGCCGCCGCGAAGAAGCAGGCCGCTGCGAAGGCCGCCCCACGCCGCCGATAATCCGGCGGTGACTTTCACCGCCGATCTCAGCTTTCACCAACCGCATCGACGCCGCGCTGCCGCAAACGCAATGCACTCGCTGCGGCTATCCCGATTGCCGGCGCTATGCCCAGGCCATCGCAGGCGGCGAGGCGCCGATCAACCAATGCCCGCCCGGCGGCGCTGAGGGCATCGAGCGGCTGGCGGCCCTCAGCGGCCAGCCCGTCATGGCGCTCAACCCGGCCAACGGCATCGAGGGCCCACGCAAAGTGGTGGTGATCGACGAGGCCTGGTGCATCGGCTGCACGCTGTGCATCAAGGCCTGCCCGGTGGATTGCATCGTCGGCGCGCCGAAGGTCATGCACACGGTGATCGAGAGCCTGTGCACCGGCTGCGAGTTGTGCATCCCCGTCTGCCCGGTCGATTGCATCGCGATTGAGGACGCGACACCGGGGGCCAGCGGCTGGGCGGCGTGGAGCCCAGCGCAGGCCGATGAAGCGCGCGCACGTTACGGCTTGCACCAACGGCGCACTGAACGCGACGTGCGCGAGAACGACGAGCGCCTGGCCGCCAAAGCCAGTGCCAAACCGGCCGATCTGGAGGGCGCCAGCACGATCGCCGACCCGGCTGCGTTGGAGCGCAAGCGCGCAGTGATCGAAGCGGCGATGAAGCGGGCGCGCGAGCGCGCTGCACCCTGAGCGTGAAACCGGCCGACATCGAAGCCTTCTTCGCGACGCTGCGGCAGGCCAATCCGCAGCCGGTGTCGGAGCTGGAATACACGAGCGTGTTCGAGCTGCTCGCCGCGGTGCTGCTGTCGGCACAGGCCACCGACGTCAGCGTCAACAAGGCCACCAGGCGCTTGTTCGCGCTCGCGCCGACGCCGCGCAAGATGCTGGCACTCGGTGCCGACACCGTGGCCGAACACATCCGGACCATCGGCCTGTACCGCAACAAGGCCAGGAACCTGGTTGCGACCTGCCGCCTGCTGGTCGAGCAACATGGCGGCGAAGTGCCGCGTTCGCGCGAAGCGCTCGAAGCCCTGCCCGGCGTCGGCCGCAAAACGGCCAATGTGGTGCTCAACGTGGCCTTTGGTGAGGCGACGATGGCCGTCGACACCCATGTCTTTCGGCTCGGCAACCGCACCGGCCTGGCGCCGGGCAAGACGCCCTACGACGTCGAGATGAAGTTGCAGGCCCGCGTGCCGCCGGCCTACCGCGTCGGCGCGCACCATTGGTTGATCCTGCACGGCCGCTATGTCTGCCAAGCCAGGAAGCCGCTGTGCTGGCAATGCCGCGTGGCCGCGCAATGCGCTTTCGAGCCCAAGACGGCAGCGCCGCAGTGATGCGCCTGCTTATCGTGCTGCTGGCGCCGCTGGCGACCCTGGCGGCCTTGGCCGCGCACGCCG
>JANOKY010000178.1:0-17195 GCA_031419635.1 Burkholderiales bacterium
CCAGGCGGCCGACAGCTGCGAAAGTTTCTTCGAGCGCTGCGACGTGCTGTCGTTGCATCTGCGCCTGAACGAGCAGACGCGCGGCATCGTGCGGCTGGACGCGCTGTCGCGCATGAAACCGACCGCGCTGCTGGTCAACACCTCGCGCGCCGAACTGCTGGCCGAAGGGGCGCTGGTCTCGGCGCTGAACCGCGGCCGCCCGGGCATGGCCGCGGTGGATGCGTTCGAGAGCGAGCCGATCCTGCAGGGCCACCCGCTGTTGCGGCTGGAAAACGCCATCTGCACGCCGCACGTCGGCTATGTCGAACAGGACAGCTACGAGCTGTACTTCGGCGCCGCGTTCGACAACGTCGTGGCCTTCATCAACCAGAGCCCGACCAACATCGTCAACCCGGATGCGCTGAAGGTGATTCGTTGATCGACGAGGCGCGGGCGGCGCGCGCAGCGCAGCCAGCGCCGCACTCGCCGGGCGAATTGCTGCGGGCCTTCAGCGCCCTGGCCTTGCAGGGCTTCGGCGGGGTGCTGCCAGTGGCCCAGCGCGAACTGGTCGAGCGCCGGCAGTGGCTGACGCGCGAGCAGTTCGTCGAAACCCTGTCGATCGGCCAGGTTCTGCCCGGGCCCAACATCGTCAACCTGGCGTTGATGATCGGCGACCGTTTCTTCGGCTGGCGCGGTGCCTTCGCCGCCCTGGCCGGACTGCTGGCGCTGCCGCTGGTGATCGTGCTGGTGCTGGCGGTGCTGTACGCGCGGTTGGCCGCCGAGCTGCCGGTGGCCGGCGCGCTGCGCGGCATGGGTGCGGCGGCGGCGGGCCTGATCATCGCCACCGCGTGCAAGCTGTTGCCCACGCTGGCCAAGAACCCGCTCGGCCGGTCCCTGTGCGCGTTGGCCGTGTTGGCCACGCTGGCCACGGTGGGCGGGCTGCGCTGGCCGATGGCCTACGCAGTGCTCGGCATCGGCGGCGCGGCGGTGCTCGCGGCGTGGTTTCGCCTGGGCTCGGCACGATGAGTTTTTCGCCGGCCAGCGCGGCCGATTGGTGGGCCCTGTTCGGGCATTTCCTGGCGATGTCGATGCTGGCCGTGGGCGGCGCGCTGGCCGCCGCGCCCGAGGTTCACCGCTACATCGTCGATCAGCGCGGTTGGCTCGACGACAGCCAGTTCAGCGCGGCGATCGCCCTGGCCCAGGCCGCGCCGGGGCCGAACCTGCTGTTCGTGCCGGTGATCGGCTACGCCGTGGCCGGCCTGCCCGGCGCGATGGTGGCGCTGCTGGGCATCCTGATCCCGAGCACGACGCTGGCCCTGGCCGCCACCCGCTGGGGCAGCAAGCGGCGCGAGCAGCGCGGCGTGCGCGCCTTCGTTGCCGGCATGGCGCCGATCACCATCGGCCTGCTGCTGACCACCGGCGGCCTGCTGGCCTGGCCGCTGGCGCGCCAGCCCGGCGCCTGGCTGCTGATCGCGGCCACGGTGGCGCTGTCGCTGAAGACCAAGATCAACCCGGTGTGGTTGATCGCCGTCGGCGCCGCAGCCGGCGCGCTGGGCTGGGTCTGACGCGTCAGCCCTTTGCCCGCGGCCGGCGCTGCCGCAGCGCTTCGTACAGGCACACCCCGGCAGCGACCGAGACGTTCAGGCTCTCGACCGCGCCGGCCATCGGGATGCGCACCAGTTCGTCACAGGTCTTGCGCGTGAGCTGGCGCAGGCCGCTGCCTTCGGCGCCGAGCACCAGGGCCACCGGGCCGCTGAGGTCGAGGTCGTAGAGCGTGCGCTCGGCGTCGTCGCTGGTGCCGACGATGCGGATGTCGCGCTCATTCATCTCGTTGAGCGACCGGGCCAGGTTGGTGACCATCAGGTAGGGCACGGTTTCGGCCGCGCCGCTGGCGACCTTGGCCACCGTGGCGTTGAGGCCCACGGCATGGTCTTTCGGCGCAATCACCGCGTGCGCACCGGCGCCGTCGGCCACGCGCAGGCAGGCGCCCAGGTTGTGCGGGTCGGTCACGCCGTCGAGCACCAGCACCAGCGGCGGGCCCGGCACGGCGTCGAGCACATCGTCGAGCGAATGGCGCAGCGCCAGCGCGTTGACGCGAGCCACCACGCCCTGGTGCCGTGCGCTGCCGGCCAGTTGCGTGAGCGGCCCGTCACTGCTGTCGACGAGCTTGGCGCCGGCCTCGCGCGCGCGCTCGGCGAACTGGCGCATGCGCGCGTCGCGGCGGCTGGCGTCGAGGTGGATCTCGAGCACCGATGCGGGCGCGGTTTTCAGCCGCACCGTGACAGCGTGAAAGCCGAACAGGATGCGTGCGCTCACCGGGCAAGCTCCGTTGGCGTAATGGCGTGGTGCATCACGCGATGGTAGCGGGCGCCGTTGGGCGCGCGGCTCAGGCGGTCATGCGGTCAGGTGCAGCACGCTGCCGGCCGTCAACGCGGCCGGCGCGTCGGGCGAGAGCTGGTTCGACAAGCGGTCGAGGAAGGCGGCGAGCTCGCTGCGCAGGTCGCCGCTGGCTGGCGTGGTGGACTGCTCGCCCAGCGCCTGGCTCAGCGCCGCATAAGCTTCGATCAGGCGCGACGACGGCACCTGCATCAGGTGCACCGCGGCGCTGGTGGTGGTGACGGGACTGCCGGGTGGCGGCACTTCAGTCGCGGCGCTGGCGTCGAGCACCGGCAGCGGCAGGATCTCGCTCAGCGGCGGGGCCGCGACTTGGGCGGCCGGCACAACCGCATCCGGCGTCGGTGGGGCCAGCGGCGCAGGGCTGGCCGGCGCGCCGGCCGCGGTGGCCAGGGCGTCGATGCGCTGCGGCAGGTCGCTCCAGTCGCGCCGGCCCCAGGCATGGCCACGCCCATGGCCGTTGCCCAGGGCGGGGACGCTGCCGGCGTCGATGCTGCGCAAGTCGTGCATCAAGGCATGGGCGAAGCGGAACACGGCCTGCGCTTCGTCCTTGCTTGGCTCGCCCTCGACACCGAGCACCTGGTTCATCGCATCGACCAGTTCGTGGCGGCAGCCGCCTTCGTGTTCACCGCGCTGAACGCTCCGGCCGGGTTGGACAGGCGTCACCGGCGCCAACGGCGCAGCAGCGCGCACGGCGGTGACGAAACTCGAAGCGATGGCGGCGATGGACATGGCGGCGACTCCCGGGGCCGAGGCGGCTGCCGATGCAGCCGAACTTCAGCCCGATGTCGCGCTTCTTCGGCCTCGGCGGCCCGGACTTGAGCGCGCGGCTGTGACAAAGCGCACAGGCTATGCCGTCAACCAGCGCCAGGCCAGCAGCGCGCCGATCAAGACCGGCTGATGCAGCATGTAAAAGGTGAGCGACCAGCGGCCGAGCAGCGCCAGCCCTTGCGCACTGCGCGCCACAGGGCCGGTGAGCACATCGCGGCGCCGCGCCAGCAGCCACTGCCCGGCGGCCAGGCCCCACAGCATCACGCCCAGCCAGGGCAGCAGCGGCGCAAAGTCCTCGGTGACGGGTTTGCGCGTCACCAGGCCAACCCAGTTGGTCCAGCGCGTATCGAACAACGGGTGCGAAAAGAACTGCGGCAGCAGCACCAGCGCCAGGCCCAGCGGCCACAGCCAGCCGCGCAGCGGCGCGGCAACGCGCGCGCCGATCAGCATCAGGGCGATGCCGTGCAGGATGCCGAAGCTGATCCAGCTCTTCGGGAACATCAACGCCGAGCCCGCCGACACCAGCACCGCGCAGCCTGCGATCTGCGCCCAGCGGCGCCAGAAGCGCGGCCAGCCCTGCGCGGCGTCGAGCGCCACCGCCTGCGACAGCCCGGCGGTGAACAGGAACAGGCTGACGATGGCCGTGCGCTGCTCGGTCCAGAACGGGTCGGTATAGAAGTTCTGCTTCGGCGTGAGCATGCCGAAATGGTTCAGGTCAAAACAAAAATGGAACAGCGCCATCCAGACGATGGCCACGCCGCGCAGGGCATCGACACGCTCAAAACGCTGCGCCGTAGTCATGTGCCGAGCTTCTCGTAGATGTCGGCAAAGCGCTGACCGTTCCAGGCGTAGAGCAATATGGCGGCGTGGACGCAGGCGCGCGCGCCGCGCGGCTTGAACAGGCCCACGCAGTGGCCTGCGCTTCGTCGCACGCTGCGGTACACCACACCGGCCGAGCCGGCGGCGCGCAGTTGGCCGCCCAGGGCCTGGGCCGCAGCGTAGCGGTTACGGTTGAACACCGCGGCCGGCACGGCGTCAGCCGGGCGCAGGTCATGCAGGCGGGCATCGATCGCCACCTGGTAGACGCGCATCGGCAGGTGCATCGGCCCCTGTGCAGTGGCGGCGAGAAAGCGGGCATGGTGGTACGCCGTTTCGGCGATCGCCGTGGCGCGGTCGCGGGCGGCGTAGAACACGCCGTAGCGGCCATCGGAGAAACGGCTGCCCTGCGGGTTGAGGTGGGTGAAGGCGGCCATGATCGGCCCGCTGCCGGGGCCAAAGACACGGTCTTCGGCGGCCACCAGGTGCACCGCGCCGGCCTCGTCGCGCAGGCGCTCGTTGGTCATCGCTTCGAGCGCGTAGAGGGCCTCGAAATCGGCCCCGTCGGCAACCCGGTCGTAGAGGTTCACGCTCGGGTCGCGCGTGGGCACGATGCGGCAGGCCGCCGGCCACTGCACGCGGCGAATGGCCAGCGCCGCGCTCATGCGCAACCGCGGGCCAGCGCC
Organism: Burkholderiales bacterium; assembly: GCA_031419635.1. Classification (GTDB taxonomy): domain Bacteria; phylum Pseudomonadota; class Gammaproteobacteria; order Burkholderiales; family Burkholderiaceae_C; genus CADEEN01. The sequence continues at coordinate 4,647 of JANOKY010000178.1, forward strand.
GGGCCGCCCCAAGCGGCCCGCGCTCCCCTTGGGGGACGCGAGCGCAGCGAGCTTGGGGCAGTCATTTACGCCCAACCGCCGCCGCGTGCCGAGTCGAGCACGCGGCGCACGCGGTTCAAGTCGCCGACATTGCCGGCCAGCATCTGCGCCAGGGCCGTGGCGCCGCCGAAAGCGGCGTTGGGCTGGCGCACCCAGGCGTCGGCGGCAGCGGTGTCGGGCAAGAGGATCTGCAGCGACTTGTAGATGCCCAGCAGGTTGGACAGGCGCTCGAGCGTGTCGCGCGGCAGGCTGGCCTTGTCGGGCTGCTTGCGCCAGGCGAAGAAGGTCGATCGCGGCGGCTCGCCGAGCAGGCGCCGCTGCTCATCGATCGACAGGCCCCAGTGCGCGGCGATGCGGGCAAAGGCGCGCAGGCCGGCGGCGGCGAGATGCTCGGGCGAAGGCGGGTTGTTGCGGCGGGGGGCGAGAACGGCGCTCACGGCAATGATCCAGAGGTGGACTGTGAAAGTAGTTTAGTCCTTAACCAGACTCGACGCCAGCGCCCGCTAGGATCGCGCCATGACCGTGCACCCCCCTGCCCCGCGCCGCAGCGCCGGCGAACAGGCCCGCCTGGACGCCGCGCTGACCGAGCTGTTCCAGCACCGCATCGCCTTCAACCAGACCCTGGGCCTGCAGGTCGAGTCGGCACGGGCGCCCGAGCCGCGGATGCGTTTTGCGATGCGGCCCGAGCTGGTCGGCCATTACCTCTACGGCCGCCTGCACGGTGGCGTGATCTCGGCCACGCTCGACGTGATGGGCAGCTTCGCGCTGATGGTGGCGATCGGCGAGAAGCATGCCGACGAAACCACGCCGCAGGTGATGCATCGCTTTGCCAGGATGGGCACGATCGACCTGCGCGTGGAATACCTGCACCCGGGCGTCGGCGCAGCGTTCGTGGCCAGCGCCGAAGTCACCCGCCTGGGCGGGCGCATCGGCTCGACGCAGATGCGCCTGATCAATGACCAGGGCAGGCTGATCGCCACCGGGGCGGCGGCTTACGTGATCAGTTGAACGAAGCCTATCGGGCGGGTGCCGCAACAAACTGCGTGGCGAACCACTCACGCAACATGCGCTTCTCATGGCGCAGCGGCTCGTCGCTGGCGTAGCCAGCGCTGATGTGCTGCAGGTAGGCCATGTCGGCGATGCTCTGCTCGCCGCTGCGCGGCAGCTGCCCGGACGTCTCCAGCGTGTAGCGCAGCTTGATGCGCGGCCAATCGGCGCGGCCGCGGAGCACGCGCACGTCCTGCATGAAGCGGCGCGACGGCCGCACCTCGCCGGCCAAGTCGATATCGAGCACCTCGACGGTCAGCTTCTGGCCGTCGCCGAGGTAACGCTGGGCCAGGCTGTCGAAATGGCGCGCCAGCTCGCGCAGGTTGCCGTCGATATCGCGGCGGGCGTCACCGGCGTCGGTGAACTTGTCGGACTGAATGAATGACACCTGCACGGTGCCGGCGGCCTGGGCCGCGGCAGCCGCCAGCACCAGGCCGGCAGCAACGACGGTGGCGCTGAAATGGCGTGTGAAGCGCATGGCAACTCCTGGGGCACGACGATCGAGTGATCATCGTAGCGCCATCGGCCGGCCCGCGCCGCAGGTTTACAGAGTCACAAACTCTGCGCCAACTGCTCGAGGATGGCGGGGTTTTCCAAGGTGCTGGTGTCCTGCGTGATCGCCTCGCCCTTGGCGATCGAGCGCAGCAAGCGGCGCATGATCTTGCCGCTGCGCGTCTTCGGCAGGTTGTCGCCGAAGCGGATGTCCTTGGGCTTGGCGATCGGGCCGATCTCCTTGGCCACCCAGTTGCGCAACTCGTTGGCGATCTTCTTCGCTTCGTCGCCGGTCGGGCGCGAACGCTTCAAGACCACGAAGGCGCAGATGGCTTCACCAGTCGTGTCGTCGGGCCGTCCGACCACCGCGGCTTCGGCCACCAGCTCGGTGCAACTGACCAGGGCCGATTCGATCTCCATCGTGCCCATGCGGTGGCCGCTCACATTGAGCACATCGTCGATGCGCCCGGTGATCGTGAAGTAGCCGGTCTTGGCGTCGCGGATCGAGCCGTCGCCGGCCAGGTAGTAGCCCTTCAGCTCGGGCGGGTAGTAGCTCTTGACGAAGCGCTCGGGGTCGCCGTAGATGGTACGGATCATGCTCGGCCAGGGCTGCTTGATGACCAGCAGGCCGCCCTGGCCGTTGGGCACGTCGTTGCCGGTCTCGTCGACCACCGCCGCATCGATGCCTGGGAACGGCAGCGTGCACGAACCCGGCACCAGCGTGGTCACGCCGGGCAGCGGGGTGATGACATGACCGCCGGTTTCGGTCTGCCAGAAGGTATCGACGATCGGGCAGCGCCCGCCGCCGACATGCTTGTGATACCACTCCCAGGCGGCAGGGTTGATCGGCTCGCCGACCGAGCCGAGGATCCGCAGGCTCGACAGATCGAAGCTCTTCGGGTGCATCGCCTCGGTGGCTTCGGCGAGTTTGATCAACGCACGGATCGCTGTCGGCGCGGTGTAGAAGATGCTGACCTTGTGCTTGGCGATCGTCTTCCAGAAGCGCGCCGCGTCGGGATAGGTCGGCACGCCTTCGAATACGATCTCGGTGCCGCCCAGGGCCAAGGGGCCATAGGTGATGTAGGTGTGGCCGGTGACCCAGCCGATGTCGGCCGTGCACCAGAACACGTCGTCGGGCTTCAGGTCGAAGGTCCACTTCGTCGTCAGCGCGGCGTGCAGCAGGTAGCCGCCGCTGCTGTGCTGCACGCCCTTGGGCTTGCCGGTCGATCCCGACGTGTAGAGCAGGAACAGCGGGTGCTCGGCGCTGACCCATTCGGGCTCGCAGGTGCTGGGCTGGTCGTAGGTCACTTCGTGCAGCCAATGGTCGCGCGCCGGGTTCCAGGCGATCTGGCCGCCGGTGCGGCGGTAGACGATGACGTTGGCGACGGTTTCGCAGCCACCGAGTGCGATCGCCTCGTCGACGATGGCCTTGAGCGGCAATTGCTTGCCGCCGCGCAACTGTTCGTCGGCGGTGATGACCATCACCGCGCCGGCATCCTGCACGCGGTCGCGCACCGACTGCGCCGAGAAGCCGCCGAAGACCACCGAGTGGATCGCGCCGATGCGCGCGCAGGCCTGCATCGCCACCACGCCCTCGATCGACATCGACATGTAGATCACGACGCGGTCGCCCGCCTTCACCCCACGGGCCTTCAACGCATTGGCCAACTGGCAGGTGCGCGCCAGCAGCTCCTTGTAGCTGACCTTGGTGACGGCGCCGTCGTCGGCCTCGAAGATGATCGCCACCTTTTCGCCGAGGCCGCGCTCGACGTTGCGGTCCAGGCAGTTGTAGGAGACGTTGAGCGTGCCGTCTTCGAACCACTTGAAGAACGGCGCGTTGTCGCGATTCAGGCCCTTCGTGAACGGCGTCTTCCAGCTCACGAACTCGCGCGCCAGGCGCGACCAGTAGCCTTCGTAATCGGCCGCGGCTTCGGCCACCAGCTTGTCGTAGGCCGCCGGGCCGGCGACGTTGGCCGCGGCCATCAAGGCGGCGGGCGGCGGGTAGAGGGTGGCTTCGCTGCTCATACGTGTCTCCTGGAGTGACGGGTATTTTCGTCTACGCCCAAAGTTAGGGCCGGGCACTTACCCACCCCTTACTCTGCCGCAAAAGCGCTTGCCGTGGGGCGCCTGCCTACAATCCGCCGCATCCGGAAATGCCCTGAACCCCGACCCCCATGTCCCAACGCCCCGATCCCCTGACGCCCGAGATGCGCACCCTACCCAAGCTCATCTTCATGAGCCGCTGGCTGCAACTGCCGCTGTACCTGGGCCTGATCGCCGCGCAGGGCGTCTACGTCTGGCATTTCCTGCTCGAACTCTGGCACCTGATCGACGCCGCGTTCGGCAACCCCGCTGCCCTGGGCCTCCTGGCCAAAAGCGTGGGCTACACCGGTGATGCCGTCGGCCTGAACGAGACCATCATCATGCTGGTGGTGCTGGCCCTGATCGACGTGGTGATGATCAGCAACCTGCTGATCATGGTCATCGTCGGCGGCTACGAGACCTTCATCTCGCGCATGAACCTCGAAGGCCACCCCGACCAGCCCGAGTGGCTGAGCCATGTCAACGCCTCGGTGCTGAAGGTCAAGCTGGCCACCGCGATCATCGGCATCAGCTCGATCCACCTGCTCAAGACCTTCATCAACGCCGCCAACTACTCCGACAAGGTGCTGATCGCGCAGACCGCGATCCACATCACCTTCCTGCTGTCGGCGATGGCCATCGCCTACACCGACCGCATCATGTCGTCGGTGGCCAAGCCGGCGCCGCACGGCTGACACGGCGCGCCGCGAGCAGGATCGCCACGCCGGCCAGCGCCGACAGGATCGAGCCCGCCAGCACGCCAATCTTGAGCCGCGTTTCATAGACATCACCCAGGCCATCGAAGGCCAGGCTGCCGATGAAAAGGCTCATCGTGAAGCCGATGCCGCAGAGCACACACACGCCGAAGAATTGCAGCGTGCTGGCGCCCGTTGGCGGCGCCGCCAGCCCCGAGCGCAGCATCAGCCAGGACGTGCCGAACACGCCGATGGCCTTGCCCAGCAACAGCCCCAGGGTGATGCCCAGCGTCACCGGTTGCACCAGCGTGGCCAGGCTGGCACCGGCCAGGTTGACGCCGGCATTGCAAAAGCCGAACACCGGCAGGATGAGGAAGGCGACCCAGGGGTGCAGGCCATGCTCGACGCGTTGCAGCGGCGAGCCACCTTCGGCGTCGCGGGTCGGGATCGCCATGGCGGTCAGCACACCGGCCAGCGTGGCGTGCACGCCCGACTTGAGCACGAAGATCCAGATCAGCAGGCCGACCGCGGCATACACGTCCACGCGCGTGACTTTCAGGCGATTGAGTGCGAACAAGATGGCCAGGCCGGCGCCAGCCCCGGCCAGCGCGGTGACCGACAGCTTGTCGGTGTAGAACAGCGCGATCACGACGATGGCGCCGAGGTCGTCGATGATCGCCACCGCGGCCAGGAAGACTTTCAATGACGCCGGCACGCGGCGCCCGAGCAGCATCACGATGCCGATGGCAAAGGCGATGTCGGTGGCCGCCGGGATGGCCCAGCCTTGCAGCGCCTGCGCGTCGCCCCAGTTGACGGCGCTGTAGATCAGTGCCGGCACGGCCATGCCGCCGAGCGCGGCAGCCAGCGGCAACACGGCCTGGCGGCGGCTGGCCAGCTCGCCCTCGACGAACTCGCGCTTGATCTCCAGGCCGATGAGAAAGAAGAACACTGCCATCCACAGGTCATTGACCCAGACCAGCAGCGGCTTTTCCAGCACCAGGATCTTGCCGAGCACCAACTCACCGGGCGTTTGCAGGAATGCCGCGTACCAGCCTGCGAGTGGCGAGTTGCTGACGATCAGCGCCGCCAGGGCGGCGATGCCCAGCACCACGCCGCCAGCCGATTCATGGGCGAAGAAGCGCATGAAAGCACTGGGGCTGTGCGTACTGCGATCCGACATCGGCGGGCTCCGGCTCAAAGCAGGCGCGATCATGCCGCAGCCGGCCCGACAATCGCCGCTCCCGAGCCACCGAGTCCGCCCATGCAAGCCGCCATCTACGAACACACCGGTGCCGCCCGCGAGGTGCTGCAGCTCGCCACCCTGCCCGACCCGGCGCCCGGCCCCGGCGAGTTGCGCGTGCGGCTGCGCTGGTCGGGCGTCAATCCGTCGGATGTGAAATCACGCGCCGGGCTGCGCAGCAGCGTGCTGCCCTTCCCGCGCATCGTGCCGCACAGCGACGGTATGGGTGTGGTGGATGCCGTCGGCGACGGCGTGGCCCAGTCGCGTATCGGCCAGCGCGTCTGGCTGTGGAATGCAGCCTGGGGCCGCGCCTTCGGCACCGCCGCGCAGTACGTGGTGCTGCCGGCCCGCCAGGCTGTGCCGCTGCCCGACGCGGTGAGCGACGACGCCGCAGGTGCCTGCCTGGGCATCCCGGCGATGACCGCGCTGCACGCATTGCTGTGCGGTGGCGGCGTGGCCGGCCAGCGCGTGCTGGTGGCGGGCGGCGCCGGCGCCGTCGGCCACTACGCGGTGCAGTTCGCGCGCCTGCTCGGTGCGCGCCAGGTGCTGGCCACGGTGAGCAGCCCGGCCAAGGCCGCCCTGGCCCACGCTGCCGGTGCCGACGTGGTGATCGACTACCGCGGCGAAGACGTCGCCGCGCGCGTGCGCGAGACCACCCAGAGCCAGGGCCTGGACCGCATCGTCGAAGTCGACATCGCCGCCAACGCCGCCCTTGATGTCACCCTGCTGCGCCGCGGCGGCGACTGTGTGGTCTACGGCAGCGGCAGCGCCCAGTTCACGCTGCCGTTTTTCCCGCTGATCGCGAACAACCTGACTCTGCACTGCTTCATGGTCTACCACCTCGCCGATGCCGACCGCGAACGCGCCGAGCACACCTTGACGGGTTGGCTAGAGCGCGGCCAGGTGGCGCACCATATCGGCGAGCGACTGCCGCTGGCGCGCATCGCCGAAGCGCATGAGCGCGTCGAGCAAGGCCAAGCCGTCGGCAACCTGGTGCTGGCGATCCCTTGAGGCCCGGCGCGCCGCAGCCCGATCGATCACGGGCTGCGGAATGCCACCGGCCCGGCCAGCGTACACCACAGAGCAACGCCGCGCGCGCCACCGCGTTGGCTATGCCCATCCATCCCGGCCGCCCGCGGCCATAGCTTCGAGGAGTGCAGCATGCAGCGATTGTTCGTCACAGCCACCTCCATCGCGTTGCTCGGCTTTGCCGGCACTGCGTTGGCGCACGACGATCTGGACACCCGGCTCAAGGGCTACCAGGAGGTGCCGGCGGTGTCGTCGGCGGCTGTCGGGCGCTTCAAGGCGACGTTCGACAAGGCGTCCAACAGCATCCACTACGAGGTCTCGTACAGCGGCCTGGAGGGTGACGTGCGCCAGTCGCACATCCACTTCGGCCAGCGCGGCGTCAGCGGCGGCATCTCGCTCTGGCTGTGCCAAACCGCCACCAACCCGTCGCCGACCCCGGCGGCCACACCGGTGTGTCCGCAATCCGGAACGGTGACGGGTGTGCTCACGTCGGCCAGCGTGATCGGGCCCGCCGGCCAGGGCATTGCAGTGGGCGAGTTCGCCGAGATCCTGGCCGCCATCCGCGCTGGCATCGCCTATGTCAATGTGCATTCGTCGAAGTTCCCGGCCGGCGAGATTCGCGGCCAGTTGCGCGGCGACGACGACTGAGTTCGCGCAGGCGCGGGCCGCTACAGCGCCCGCGCGTCGAAGGTATTGCACTGGGCCACGCTGCCCGATTCCAGCCCGCGCTTGAACCAGGTCTGGCGCTGCTGGCTGCTGCCGTGGGTGAAGCTTTCGGGCACCACGCGGCCCTGCGATTTCTTCTGCAGCATGTCGTCGCCGATCTGTGCCGCGGCATTCAGCGCCTCGTCGATGTCGGCGCGGTCGAGCCAGCCCTTGCCCTTTTGCGAGTGATTCGTCCAGACGCCGGCAAAGCAATCGGCCTGTAGCTCGACGCGCACCGACAGCGCGTTCATCTGTGCCTCTGAGACGCGGCCGCGCATGGCGTCGACCTTGCCGGTGATGCCGAGCAGGTTTTGCACATGGTGGCCGACCTCGTGCGAGATCACGTAAGCCTGGGCGAAGTCGCCGGGCGCGCCCAGGCGCGAGCGCAGGGTGTCGAAGAAGCCGAGGTCGATGTAGACCTTCTGGTCGCCCGGGCAGTAGAACGGCCCCATCGCGGCCTGGCCGGTGCCGCAGGCCGTGCCGACGGCGCCGCGAAACAGCACCAGCTTCGGGTTGACGTAAGCCGTGCCGCCGCTCTTCAGCACCGGGCCCCAGACGTCTTCGGTGTCGGCCAGCACGGTGGAGACGAAAGTGGCCGCGGCGTCGTTGGCCGGCGGCCGCTGTGCCGGGGCCTGTTGCGATGTGGGGGCCTGCGCGCCACCGCCACCGCCGTCGAGGATGCCGAGCAGGGTCAGCGGGTTGATGCCGAAGATCCAGCCGCCGACCAGGGCGATGACGATCGAGCCCAGGCCGATGCCGCGCCCGCCGCCGAGGCGAAAGCCGCCGCCCCCGCCGCCTTCATCGCGCCGGTCTTCGACGTTGTCGCTCTGGCGTTGGCCTTCCCATTTCATGACAACTTCTCCCGGTGAACGAACAACTCAGGTTTTCGGCAGGGTGACGCCGCGCTGGCCTTGGTACTTGCCGCCGCGGTCTTTGTACGAGGTTTCGCAGACCTCGTCGCTCTCGAAGAACAGCACCTGGGCGCAGCCCTCGCCAGCGTAGATCTTGGCCGGCAGTGGCGTGGTGTTGCTGAACTCCAGCGTCACGTAGCCTTCCCACTCGGGCTCGAACGGCGTGACGTTGACGATGATGCCGCAGCGCGCATAGGTGCTCTTGCCCAGGCAGATCGTCAGCACGTTGCGCGGAATGCGGAAGTATTCGAGCGTGCGGGCCAGCGCGAAGCTGTTGGGCGGGATCACGCAGACCTCGGCGTTGATATCGACGAAGCTTTTCTCGTCGAAGTTTTTCGGGTCCACCACGGTCGAGTTGATGTTGGTGAAGACCTTGAATTCGGGTGCGCAGCGGATGTCGTAGCCGTAGCTCGAGGTGCCGTAGCTGACGATGCGCTGGCCGGCCGCGTTCTGCCGCACCTGGCCGGGCTCGAAGGGCTCGATCATCCCGTGCTCGGCCGCCATGCGGCGGATCCACTTGTCGCTCTTGATCGTCATGTCAGTCCCATCGGGCCGCCCCAAGGGACTGACGCTCCCCTCGGGGGATGCGAGCGCAGCGAGCCAGGGGCTGTTGCATGCCATTGTAGGCACGCCGTCACGCCCGCTCTGTGCTGTGCCGCGCTAACATCCCCACACGCTTGTCTGCCGGAGACCGCCATGAGCGACGCCACCGAATTGATGGTCAAGTACGCCGCGTACCACCGCGACCGCCGCAACATCGCCACCCATTTCGTCGGCGTGCCGATGCTGGTGTTCGCCGTCGGTGGCCTGTTGTCGCGGCCGAGTATCGAGCTGGCCGGCTGGCCGATCACGCCGGCCGCGATCGCCTGGGCCCTGTCCACCTTGTGGTACCTGACGCGCGGTGACCTGGCGCTCGGGCTGACGACGAGCCTGGTCAACCTCGCGCTGATCCTGGCCGCGCTGCCGCTGGGCCAGCTCAACACCAGCGCCTGGCTGGCCTGGAGTCTCGGTGCCTTCGTCGTCGGCTGGGCGATTCAGTTCGTCGGCCACTACTACGAAGGCAAGAAGCCGGCCTTCGTCGACGACCTGCGCGGCCTGCTGGTGGGGCCGATGTTCGTGGTCGGCGAAGCCCTGTTCTCAGCGGGTTGGGGCAAGGCCCTGTTGGCCGAAATCGTCAGCCGCGTCGGGCCGACGCACTTGCGCGACCTGCACACCCCTGCGGTGCGCTGAGCGGCTCAGCCGCTGACCACGCGCACCGGGGCGCGCACGGGCTCGGGCTCGGCATCGAAGCGCTCGAAGCCGCAGTAGCAGATGAAGTGGCGCTGGCTGGCGCGGCCGAACAGGGTCATGCCGAGCTTGACCGCCAGCTCGTAGCCCATCTGCGTGACGCCGTTGCGCGAGATCACGATCGGCACGCCGAGCTGGGCCGACTTCATGACCATCTCGCTGGTCAGCCGGCCCGTGGTGTAGAAGACCTTGTCGGCGCCCTGGCCGAGCGGGCCATCGCCTTGCAGCCACATCCAGCCGGCGATGGTGTCGATGGCGTTGTGGCGGCCGACGTCTTCAACGAAGGTCAGCATCTCGCTGCCGCGGAACAGCGCACAGCCATGCACCGAGCCGGCGCGGCGGTGCACGCTGTCGGTCTTGCGCATGGCGTCGTTCAATTGGTGCAGCGTGGACTGGTGGATGCGCGCTGCGGCGGCCGAGGGGAGCTTGGCTGCATCGAGATCGTCCATCAGGTGGCCGAACATCGTGCCCTGGCCGCAGCCGGTGGTGACGATGCGGCGCGAGGTGCGGGCTTCGATCGATTGCGTGGCGCCATGGCGGGTCTTGACCGCGGCGGCCTCGACCTCCCAATCGACGGTGATCGATTCGACATCATCCAGCGACTCGACCAGCCGCTGGTTGCGCAGGTAGCCCAGCGCCAGCAACTCGGGCGCTGCGCCCAGGGTCATCAGCGTGACGACTTCGCGCTTGTCGACGAACAGCGTGAGCGGCCGCTCGGCAGGGATCTGGATCGTGCGCTGCTGGCCGAACTCGTCGCGCACCTCAACCTCGCGCGTCAGCGGCGCCTGGGCTTGCGTCAGGTGCGGCAGGCGCCGCGTGCTGCGGGTCTCGGGGCGGGGGAGCATGCGCCCGTTATAACCGCCGGGCGGTCAGCCCTTCGTGGCCGGGGCTTTGGCCGTCGGTGCCGCCGTGGCAGCCGGTGCCGCAGGGGCCGCGGTCGGGGCAGCCGCAGCCGCCAGTGGCGGGTAGACGAAGGCGCCGGGGTCGGCGCAGGGCGGCGTGGCCGTCGCCGGCTTGGCCTCCTTGCCGGCCTTCTTGACGTCGCCCTGGTAGCGCACGGCCACGCGGTCCATCGACTTGCACAACAGGAAGTCGGCCAGCTTGTTGCCATGCGCGGTTTTGGCCGCGGCTTCGGCCGCCTTGGCCTTGGCCTCGTCGGACAGCACCGGCGCGGGTATCTTGGCCAGCGCGCCACAGGCGGCCCATGCCAACAGGGTCAGGGTGACGATGCGCTTCATGGGCTCTCCTCTCAGGTTTCTTGGCCGGCCAGGGGCGGCGCGGTGGGTGCCGAGCGCTGCGCCGGGATCTTGCCGGCGCGCACGTCGTCGGCCCACAGCTCGTGGTGCTCTCTAGCCCAGGTCTCGTCGACGTAACCGGTGCGCATGCCGCGGTACGCGCCCTTGGTGCCGATCGTGCCGAGGTAGATGTGGCCGAGGAACATCGTCATCATCAGCACGCCGGCAACGGCATGGATCATGTTCGCGATCTGCATGTCGCCGCGCAGGTAGGCCATTCCGGGCACCAGCTTGTCGAGCACCAGGCCGGAGCCGACGGAGGTGAGCCCGAGCAGGAACACGCCGGCCCAGAAAATCACCTTCTCGCCGGCATTGAAGCGGTGCGACGGCACCTCGTGGTCGCTGAACATGCCGCCGGCACGCAGCAGCCAGGTGAGGTCGCCCTTGGCCGGAAGGTTGTCGCGGATGAAGGTCACGATCACCACCAGCAGTGACACCGCGAACAGCGGCCCGGCGAAGTTGTGCGCGGTCTTGAGGGCGTAGGTCAGCCAGCCGAACAGCGTGCCGCCGATCACCGGAAGCAGGATGAACTTGCCGAAGGCCATCACCAGCCCGGAGACCGCCAGCACGACGAAAGCGATCGCGTTGCTCCAGTGCGCGGCGCGCTCGAACGGCGTGAAGCGCTCGATCTTGCGGCCGCTGTCGGGCGCGTTGCTGCCGATTGCGCCCATGCGCCAGTAGAACAGCGCCAGCGCCAGCACCGTGATGAACACCAGCGCGCCGCCATAGGGAAGGATCCACTGATTGCGCACTTGGCGCCAGGCTTCACCAGCACTGGTGACGCGCGAGCCGGGGTACTGCACGAAGGGTTGGATCAGCATGCCCTGCTCGACACCGGGCAGGCTCGAGTAGCCTTGCTTTTGCGCCTCGCCGGATTCGCGCACGCTGCGCCAGAACGGCGCGTTGTTGCCGGGCTGGCTCTTGGCGCGCTGGGCGTTGCTTTCGTCGGCCTTGGGCTCGGCTGGCGCGACGAAGTTGGCCGGTGGTGCTGCATTCGCTGATGCAGCGGGCTCAGCCGCAGGCGCCGACGTCTGGGCCAGCAAGGCCAGCGGCAGGGCCAGGGCGACCATGGCCAACAGCGCTTTCATCTTCCGCTTCATGCTGAGCACCCCCGACAAGTTCATGGCGTCTTCGTCGGCGCCACCGGCACGGCGGCGGCACTGCGCGAATACTCGTTCTGGTTCTGCGCGCGGCTGCGCATCTGTGCTTCCCAACTGTCCTTGTCGCCGGCCTTCCAGCCCTCGGCGACGTTGCCGCCTTGCGAGCCTTCCCAGGCCTTGGCATCGGCCTTCTTCGCCGCCGACGCGGTTTGCGGCTTCTCGCCGCAGCCGGCGGCACACACCGCCATCATCGCCATCATCGCAATCGCAATCGTGCTGCGCATGATCATGACTTGGCGCCTTGCGTGGGCTTGCCGTAGGCGGTGCCCCAGCCCCAGACTTCGCTGCCCTTGCCGCGCTGCAGGACGCGGGTGCGGAAGATGTCGGCCACCACGTCGCCGTCGCCGCCGAGCAAAGCCTTGGTCGAACACATCTCGGCACAGGCCGGCAGCTTGCCTTCCGACAAGCGGTTGCGGCCGTACTTCTCCATTTCGGCGTCGCTGCCGTTGGCCTCGGGGCCACCGGCGCAGAAGGTGCACTTGTCCATCTTGCCGCGCAGGCCGAAAGTGCCATTGGTCGGGAACTGCGGCGCGCCGAACGGGCAGGCATACGAGCAATAACCGCAGC
>JANOKY010000179.1:0-2498 GCA_031419635.1 Burkholderiales bacterium
CGACGACCTCAGCATGGAAGGCGCCAAGGTGGCCGGCGGCCACCTCGATGCGGCCTTGGCCGCGCTCAACGCCGGCTGCGACATGGTGCTGCTGTGCAACCAGTCGATCGACGGCAGCACCGCCGTCGATGCCTTGCTCGATGGCCTCGCGGCCGCGCAGCAGCAGGGCCGCTGGCAGGCCCAGCCCGACAGCGAGCAGCGCCGCCTGGACCTGCTGCCGCCAAGCGCGCCGCTGCCGTGGGACGAGCTGATGCACAGCAGCGCCTACCAGCACGCGCTCGAGCGCCTGCCCTGAGCGGCATGGGCCCGAAATCGCAGTCGCCGTCCCGAGCGACCCCTTCGCGCGACGATCAGACCGAGCGCCGCCGCCTGCAGATGGCCGACATCGCGCGCCTGGCCGGCGTGTCGGTGTCGACCGTCTCGCGCGCCCTCAACGGCAGCCCGCTGGCCAACGCCGAGACCCAAGAGCGCGTGGCCACGCTGGCGCGATCGCTCAACTACAGCATCAACCTGGGCGCGAAGAACCTGCGCCTGCAGCGCAACCGCCACCCTGCGTTCGCTGGCACGTTTGAGCTGCTGGCCAGCGATGCGCAAACCTTGTCGATGCAAGGGACCGCGGGCCCCGCTCATGCAAGCTTGAGCGTGCGCTTCGCCGACCTCGGCTATGACCTGATCACCGACGACGGCAGCGGCGAGCGCCGCGTCACCTTCAGCGCGGACTGAATGCAAACGGCGCCCGAAGGCGCCGTTTTCCTTACTGCGCCGGGGGTGGCGAGCTGTCGAACGGCAGCTTGATCTGCGACAGATCCTTCTTCGTCTCCACCAGCACCAACGGGCCGTCGTCGAGCACCGCGCGGGACTTGGGCTGGCGCGGTACGTGGATCGGCTTGGGCTCGTTGGCCATGGCTTCCTGCACTGCGCGCATCTTCTCGCTGTCGGAGCCGACCCATTGCAGGCCGGCGTGGTTGGCGATGGTGGCCAGCGAGTCGGTCGGCAACTGATAGCGCGCGGCAGGTGCCGCCACGGCCACGGGCACGACCACGGGTTCTTGTCGCAGCGGGGCTGCAACCGGCGCCGCAACCACCGGCGCGGGCGGCGGCGTCGCTGCTGCTGCGGCCATCACCAGCTCGCTGCGCTGCGGTTGCTCCGGCACATGCTCAGCGTACGGTGCGCCCGGCATGACGGCGTCGGCTGCGATCGGCGTCGGCTCGGTACCCGGTTCGCGGTCCTGGGCCTCGTCGAAGCCCGCGTTCGCCACGCCTTCGGCACCACCCTCGTCGCGACCGCGGCCACGGCCACCACGGCGGCGGCGGCGACGGCTGGCGTCGCGTTCGCCAGCGTCTGCGGTGCCTTCGGCCGTCGCACCAGGCAGCGTGTCGACAAAGGGTTGGGCTGCCGGCATCGTCTCATCGACCACCGGTGCCGGGCGCGGTTCGCGTTCGGTGCGCGGGCCACCACCACGGCGGCTTTCATTGCGTTCGCCGCGCGGGGCGCGGGTTTCAGCGGCGGGTGCTGATGCATCGGCCGTCATCGCCTCGACATTGGCAGGGCGCGCATCGCGACGGCTGGCATCGCGCTCGCGCGGGGCTTCGCTGCGGGATTCACCACGGCCTTCGCCGCGGTTTTCACCGCGACCCTCACCACGCGCTTCGCCACGGCCTTCGCCGCGGCCACCGCGGCCACCTCGGCCCCCCTCGCGTGGGCCCTCACGCCCACCTTCACGCGGTGCATCCCGCGGCCCATCGCGGCGGCCATCTCGCCGACCGCGGCCTTCGCCCCGATCACCGCGATCACCGCGGCCTTCACGCTTGCCTTGGCCAGTGCCGGCAGCGGCTGAGGCGGCGGCAGTCGCAGCGACAGCATTGGGCGTGGCCGCCGGAACCTCACTGTCACCACCGAACAATTTCTTCACCCAGCCGAAGAAGCCACCGCCCGCGGGCTGCGGCGCGGCCACCACCGGCTTGGCGGCGGGTGCCGCAATGGCGACAGGCGCCACCACCGGCGCCGGCTTGGGCACCGCGATCGGCGCCGGCGTCTCGGGCAGCACGCCCTTGATGACCGGCTCCTGCTTGGCCTTGGCCTTCTCACGACGGGTGATGCCGACTTCGTCTTCCGGCTCCTCGATCATGGTGTAGCTGGCCTGCAGGTTCTCCAGCCGCGGGTCGTCGTGGCGCAGGCGCTCCAACTTGTAGTTCGGCGTTTCGAGGTGCTTGTTCGGCACCAGCAGCACGGTCACGCGCTGCTTGAGTTCGATCTTGGTGATCTCGGTGCGCTTCTCGTTGAGCAGGAACGAGACCACTTCCACCGGCACCTGGGCATGCACCGCGGCCGTGTTGTCCTTCAGCGCTTCTTCTTGGATGATGCGCAGGATTTGCAGCGCGCTCGATTCGGTGTCGCGGATGTGGCCGGTGCCGTTGCAGCGCGGGCAGGTGATGTGGTTGCCTTCGCTGAGCGCCGGGCGCAGGCGCTGCCGGCTCAACTCCAGCAAGCCGAACTTG
>JANOKY010000180.1:0-2208 GCA_031419635.1 Burkholderiales bacterium
CATCGCCCAGCCGCCGTTCTTCGACGGTTTCACGATGCTGCCCAAGGCCGTGACCACCGGCGTGCAGGGTGCGCGCGTGATGGCGCTGTTCGGCGACTCGATCACCACCGACCACATCTCACCGGCCGGCCCGATCAAGGAAGCTTCGCCGACCGGCCAGTACCTGATCGACAACGGCGTGCTCAAGGCCGACTTCAACAGCTACGGCGCGCGCCGCGGCAACCACGAAGTGATGATGCGCGGCACCTTCGCCAACGTGCGGGTGAAGAACCTGATGATCCCGGCCGGTGCCGACGGCTCGCGCGAGGAAGGCGGCGTGACGCTGTACCAGCCTGCAGCAGGAAGCGGCGCAGGCGCCGCGGGCGCCAAGATGTTCATCTACGACGCGGCCATGAAGTACATGGCCGCAGGCACGCCCACGGTGGTCTTCGCCGGCGAGGAATACGGCACCGGCTCATCGCGCGACTGGGCCGCCAAAGGCACGCAACTGCTCGGCATCAAGGCCGTCGTGGCCCGCAGCTTCGAGCGCATCCACCGCAGCAACCTGATCGGCATGGGCGTGCTGCCGCTGCAGTTCAAAGGCAAGGACTCGTGGCAGACCCTGGGCATCACCGGCGATGAAGTCATCGACGTGGTGCTCGGCAAGGACATCAAGCCGCAGACCGACGCCACCCTGGTCATCACCGGCAAGGATGGCAAGAAGCGCGACGTCACGGTCACGCTGCGCATCGACACCGCGATCGAGGTCGATTACTACAAGCATGGTGGCATTCTGCCGTTCGTGCTGAGGCAGTTGCTGGCGGCTTGAGCCGCCTACCCCCGGCGCGAAATGGCGTGACGTTGGGACGTTGCCCCTGACGCAGGCTCGCAGCCGCATGAACAAGACCCGCGTTGCCGTGGCCGGAGCCGGCACCATCGGCCTGGCCCATATCGCGGTGGCACAGCGCAGTGCAACCTGCACGCTGAGCGCCATCGTCGACCCCTCGCCCGCCGCGCGCGCCCGTGCCCAGGCGGCCGGCGTGCCGCTGTATGCGTCGCTGGCCGAGCTGTTGGCGACGGACCGGCCCGATGGCGTGATCCTGGCCACGCCCAACCCGTTGCATGTGCCGCAGGCGCTGGAGTGCATTGCCGCCGGCGTGCCGATACTGTTGGAAAAACCGATCGCGCCGACGGTCGCCGAAGCCCAGCGGCTGGTCGATGCCGTCGACGCGGCCAAGGCGAAAGTGCTGATCGGCCACCACCGCGCGCACAGCCCGATCATGGCCAAGGCGCGCGAGGTGGTCGCCTCGGGCGTGCTCGGCAAGCTCGTTGCCGTGATGGGCAGCGCCACCTTCTTCAAGCCCGACCACTACTACGCCGACGCGCCGTGGCGCCGCGAGCCGGGTGCCGGGCCGATCCTGTTGAACATGATCCACGAGGTGCACAACCTGCGCATGCTCTGCGGCGAGATCGCCGCGGTGCAGGCCTTCACGTCGCACGCCACGCGCGGCTTCGCGGTTGAAGATACCGTCGCCATCAACCTGCGTTTCGCCAACGGCGCCCTGGGCACATTCATGCTCAGCGACACCGCCGCCTGCGCGCGCAGTTGGGAGCAGACCTCGCAGGAGAACAAGGCCTACCCGAGCTATGACGACGAGGACTGCTATGTCATCGCCGGCACCAACGGCAGCCTGTCGATCCCGACGATGCGGCTGAAAACCTACCCCAACGCCGGAGACCGCTCGTGGTGGAAGCCGTTCGAGGTCGGTGTCGTCGGCCTGGTGCGCGATGACCCGCTCGCGCACCAGCTCGAACATTTCGGTGCCGTGATTCGCGGCGAGGCCCAGCCCTTGGTCAGCGCCCGCGACGGCCTGGCCAACCTGCGTGTCACCGAGGCCATCGTCGAGGCGGCCCAGGCCGGCAGTACCATCGAATTGCACTGAATCGAAATGGAAAGACAGCGATGAAGATTCTCATGCTCCACGGCATCAACCACAACATGTTCGGCAAGCGCGATCCGAAGCAGTACGGAACGATCACGCTGGCGCAGATCGACACGCAATTGCAGGCCCTCGGCAAGGAACTCGGCGCCGAAGTCGAGAGCTTCCAGACCAACCATGAGGGCGCGATGTGCGAGCGCATCCACCAAGGCTACGCCGACGGCGTCGACGCGGTGCTGATCAACGCCGGGGCGTGGACGCACTACAGCTACGGCATCCGCGATGCGCT
>JANOKY010000181.1:0-2962 GCA_031419635.1 Burkholderiales bacterium
GCGCGCTTCGCCGCGTCGCGCCAGTTGCCGTTCGGCGTGGCCATCGACAACACCGGCGAGATCGCCCGGGGCTTCGGTGATGTCGAGTTCACGCCCACCTCGTACCTGATCGACCAGCGCGGCCAGATCGTCAAGCGCTACGTCGGCACGCCCGACTTCGCAGCGCTGCACGCGCTGATCGACAAGCTGCTCGCGCAAGGCTAGCCACCCTGCTTCTCGCGCATCCGCGCCCGTGACGCGCGACCGCGAGCTTTCCACACGTTGAGCTGCTCGCGCCGCTCCAGCGCCGTCATGGTGTCGCGCTTGAATTCGCGCTCGAGCTTGTGGAAATTAGCCAGCCGATCGGCCTCGACGCCCACGCGAACGGCACAGCCGGGCTCGCCGTTGTGGCGGCAATCGCGAAAGCGACAGGCCCGCGCCAGCGTCATCACGTCGCTGAAACCGGCGCCCGCCACATCGGTGGCCGGCCGCAAGGTACGCACACCCGGCGTGTCGATGACGCAGGCGCCGCCGGGTAACTGGTGCAGCGAGCGCACCGTCGTCGTGTGGCGGCCGCGGCCGTCGCCCTGGCGCACGCCGCCGGTGTCCTGCACCGCAGCGCCGAGCAGGGTGTTGGTCAGCGTCGACTTGCCGGCGCCGCTCGACCCGAGCAGTACGAGGGTCTGACCGGCGTCCAGCCACGGCGCCAACAAGGTCGACGCCGCGGGGTCCAGCGCGTTCACAGCAACGATGTCCAGCCCGGCCGGCAGCCGCGTGCGCAGCGTCTGCAAGCGCTGTTCGAGTTCGGCCGCGCACAGGTCGGCTTTGCTCAACACCACCACCGGCGCCACGCCACTGCCCTGCACCAGCGCCAGGTAGCGCTCGAGCCGGCGCGGGCTGAAGTCGGCGTCCAGCCCCATCACCAGCAAGGCGGTATCGACATTGCTGGCAAACACCTGCGGCATGCCATGCATGTCGCGCCGCGCCAGTTGCGTTTGCGGCGTGATGCGCAGGTGCGCCCACCAATCGCCATGGCGGTCGGGCTCGGCCAGTACCCAGTCGCCAACGGCCAGCGAGTCACCGTCGTCGGCGAGACTGCGTTGCAGTCGCGGCAGCACGCGCGTGGTGAACTCAGTGACGCCGTCGTGAACGCGCAGCGTTTCGCGGTGCACTTCGGTCACGCGCAGGGGTGCGCCAGTGGTCTGTTGTCGAGCCAGTGCAATCGCTCTCGCCATTGCCAGCGACAGCCCGATCGGCTGTAGCCGATCAAAGTCCAGTTCCTGCATCTTGATTTCCATCCAACGAGTTCAAGGCCGATGCGCACGGGCGCATGCAGCGGCACGCTTCGCAGGCAGCGAAGCGAACGGATCGAGGGAGGAATCATTTCGGCGGCCGACGGGCCACCGAGGCAGGCAGAGCGCCTGGGTTCAGCGAGCGCGGATGCGGATGCCTGGGCGGGCCGAAACGATCCCGAGAGCGGCAAGGTCAGTCATGTGGCGTTCCATGTTCGTCTCCTTTCGGGGTCGGTTGATCGAGGGGCGCGAGTTTGATCGCGCGTCAACGGGTCGTCAAGCGCCGTGTGTTGCACCGTGCGTTGAGGCCAGGCCAGCCGCGTGTGCTTGCTCGTCGGCGTGGTAGCTCGAACGCACCATCGCGCCCACGGCGGCGTGGGAGAAGCCCATCGCCGCGGCCTCGCGCCCGAACATCTTGAAGGTGTCCGGGTGCACATAGCGGCGCACCGGCAGGTGGTGGCCGCTGGGGGCCAGGTACTGGCCGATCGTCAGCATCTCGATGTCATGCGCGCGCATGTCGCGCATCACGGCCAGGATCTCGTCATCGGTTTCGCCCAGGCCGACCATCAGGCCGCTCTTGGTCGGCACGCCGGGGTGCCGGGCCTTGAATTTCTTCAACAGGTTCAAGCTGAAGGCGTAGTCGCCGCCCGGCCGCGCCTCCTTGTACAGGCGCGGCACGGTTTCGACGTTGTGGTTCATCACGTCGGGCGGCGCGGCTTTCAGGATCTCGAGCGCGCGGTCGTCGCGGCCACGGAAGTCGGGCACCAGAACCTCGATCTGCGTTTGCGGCGACAGCGCCCGGGTCTGCCGGATGCACTCGACGAAATGGGCCGCACCGCCATCGCGCAGGTCGTCGCGGTCGACGCTGGTGATGACCACGTACTTCAGCTTCAATGCAGCGATGGTCTTGGCCAGGTTGGCCGGCTCGTCGGCATCCAGCGGATCGGGCCGGCCGTGGCCGACATCGCAGAACGGGCAGCGCCGCGTGCACTTGTCGCCCATGATCATGAAGGTGGCCGTGCCCTTGCCGAAGCATTCGCCGATGTTCGGGCAGCTCGCTTCCTCGCACACCGTGTTGAGCTTGTTCTCGCGCAGGATCTGCTTGATCTCGTAGAAGCGCGTGCTCGGGCTGCCGGCCTTGACACGGATCCACTCGGGCTTTTTCAGCACCTCGGCCGGCACGATCTTGATCGGGATGCGCGCCGTCTTGGCCTGCGCCTTCTGCTTGGCACTCGGGTCGTAGGCGGGTGTGGGCGTTTCGATGGTCATGAAGGGAACTGGTTGGCCAGGCGTGCGGCAAGCCGGTCGGCTGCTTCTTGCCAAGTGGTGATGACGCCGAGTCTAGCCAGATCGAGGGTTTGCAGCCCTTTGTTGCCGCAAGGGTCGATGCGCGAAAAGGGTTCCAGGTCCATCGCCACGTTCAGCGCCACGCCATGGTAGGCGCGGTGCCGGCTGACCTTGATGCCCAGCGCGGCGATCTTGCCCAGGCCGCGAAAGGGTTCGCGCGGGTCGGCCGGGCCTTGCAGCGCGGCGTGCGCGAAGGGGTCGTCCAGGCGCACATAGAGGCCCGGTGCGCCGGCCACGCGGTGGCCGGTGACACCGTAGCTTTCCAGCAGCTTCAGCACCGCGGCTTCGATGCGGTACACATACTCCTTGACGTAGATGCCCAGGCGTTTCAGGTCGATCAGCGG
>JANOKY010000182.1:0-3022 GCA_031419635.1 Burkholderiales bacterium
GACCAGGGCAAGCAGGTCGTCGGCTGGAAGTGCGTGGGCGTCACCCTCCCGTCGCAGTTCCTGCCCGGCTCTTGCAAGTAAGCATCACCGGCTGGCCTGCTCATCGCGGGTCATCCATCAAGGGGCGCCGAAGGGCGCCCCTTTTCAATTGATCGAGCTCATGACTGCTCTTGCCATGCCCTCTGCCGCCGTTGTCGGCGCTGCCCATGCCCGGCCCTTGTTTCTCATCGGCTGCGTGGCGCTGGTGCTGGCCTGGCAACTCCCCGGCCACTACCCGCCTTGGGTCGCGTTTCAGCAGGAGATGGTCGCTGCCGTCGGTGCGGCCTTGATCGGCTGGGCGGTCGTGGCGCAGGCACAGCGCCTGGTCTGGCCGCGGCTGGCATTGCTGGCGCTAGCAGTGGCCGGCGTGCCCTTGGCACAGCGGGCGTTTGGGCTGATTGCCTTCAATTCGACCGCGATTCTCGCAACCCTGTATGTGCTCGGCTTCGCGCTGGCCATGGTTGCAGGCGCAACGATGGCGCGTACAGCTGCCGCACGCGAGTTCGTGCCCCCGATCGTCAGCACCTTCGCGGTCGGCGCCTGCATCTCGGCGCTGCTGGCCATGATGCAGTGGCAGCATGTCGGCGTGCCCAACCTTTGGATCACGGACTTGGCGCCAGGGATGCGGCCGTATGCCAACTTTGCGCAGCCCAATCAGCTCGCCACGCTGCTCGCCTGCGGCGTCGGCGCCTTTATCTTCGCCTACGAGTCGCGGCGCCTCGGTGGGGTGGCCACCAGTGCCGGGCTGGCGCTGCTCGGCATCGGCCTGCTGGCGACGCAGTCGCGCACCGGCTGGCTGTTCGTCGCGGTACTCGTCGGGGGCGGGTTGGTTTTGCGGCGCCGTGCCGCTTTGCGCACATCGCTGGCGGCCTTGTGCGTCGGCGGTGCCCTGTTCGTGCTCGGCGTGCTGGCCTGGGCCCCGCTCAACGAAGCGATGCTGCTGACATCCCATTCGATGTCGAGCCGCTTGCAGGCCGGCCCACGCCAAGTGCTGTGGCCGCTGATGCTCGCGGCCAGCCTGCGTCGGCCGTGGTTCGGCTATGGCTGGAACCAGTCGGGCGTGGCCCAGTTCGATGCGGCGCTCGATTTCGCACCGATCCACTACTACTTCCAGAGCGCGCACAACGTGGTGCTCGATCTGCTGCTGTGGAACGGCTGGCCGATTGGACTGCTTGTCGCCGCCGCGATCAGCTGGTGGTTCTGGCGCCGGCTCCAGTTTTGCCGCAGCGGCGCCGGCTGGGCCCTGCTCGCCGCGGTGCTCGCGGCGTGGCTGCATGCGCTCGTCGAATACCCCCTGTCGTACGCCTACTTCCTGCTGCCGATTGGCCTGTTGATGGGCATCGTCGAGGGCAGCGAATCCAGTGCGCCGTTGCCGACAGCGCGGCGCCTGAGTCTCGCTCTGCCATTGGCAGTCGCCTGCGCCTTCGGGTCCTGGGCGGCCGTGGAGTATGTCGAGGTCGAGGCCTCGATGCGCGTGCAGCGCTTCGTGCTGGCCGGGGTCGGGATCGACAAGGTCGATAGCGCTCCGCGGCCGGATGTGAAGCTGCTCGACGCGGAACTGGCCCTGCTCGACCTAGCGACGGCACCGGTGCGCGCGGGCATGTCCGAGGCCGAACTGGCGGCGATGGCGCGATTGGTCGCCCTCAACGCATTCCCTCGGCCGTTGTTTCGCTATGCCACCGCGCTGGCCTTGAACGGGCGCACGCAGGAGGCGGCGCAGGTGCTGGACAAGCTGTGTCGCATGAACACCCTGGCCCTCTGCGCGGGGGCGGCGGCGGAGTGGCGATCTCTGCAGGCGGCCGATCCGACGCTCGCGGCCGTGCCTGCCCCGAGTCCTCTGCACGGCATGTGATCCGCATGAGCTGCGCGCGCCAAGGTACGAACTGAGCGCTGGCCATCGACGCGGCCTTGCCCGGACCGCGCGCTGGGCGCCGGATCGAGCCGGCCCAATGACCGGTGTAGGCTTGTGTGCATGTTGAGCGTGGCACTTGGGTTTGCATCGTCGACAACAGCACCTCCAGCACAAAAGCGGTGCGACGCGGGCACGCAGGATGTTGGCAGCTTGTCGCGGTTCGAGGATGGTTTGTGACGGTGGCTCTGCTGTGGGCTGCGGCGCTTGTGCCCGGCTTGATCGCCTACAACGTCCCTCCATCGCCGACGTTGTTCAACCAAGCCGCAGCGCTGGCCCTTTGGGGTGCGGCAATGGCGGCGCTGGCACCGGCCTGCGTTGGCGGCGCTCGCGCAGCGGCCTCACGCAGCGCGCCTCTGCACATCGCCCTGCTGCTGCTGGCGATCGCGGCGCTGTTGTCCAGCGCGCCCGGTGCGCTGCCCTGGGCCATCGGCCTTTCTTCGGCAGGCCTGATCTTCACCGCGATGGCAGTCGCGCTCGGTGCTTCGGCACTGCGGCCAACACCTGCGTTACTTAGTGCATTCTTCGCCGCCTGGGTCGCCGCGGGCGCGCTCAATGCCATCGTCGCCGTCGTGCAGGTCTTCGCGCCGCTGTGGCCCGACGGCGACTGGATCGCCCGCTCCGGCGTCGCCGGCCGTGCCGTGGGCAACATGCGCCAGCCCAACCACCTGGCCACGTTGCTGCTGTGGTCGGCGGTTGCGGTCGTGCCGCTGGTCGAGCTGGGGCTGCTGGCGCGCACGCGGGTCCGTCGCGCGGCTGCGTTGGGCCTGATGGCGTTGATGGTGCTGGGCGTCACGCTGTCGGGCTCGCGCACCGGGTTGGTGGGTATTGGCGTGCTGGCCTTGTGGGGCGTGGTCGACCGGCGCCTCACGCGCTTTTCGCGCAAGCTGCTACTCGCCGCGCCGCTGCTGTGTGCGGCCAGTTGGGGGCTCGCGGCGTGGTGGGCTTCAGCGCACGATGCGCATGCCATCGGTGCGGCAGCGCGCATCGGCGAGGGCGACCTGTCGGCTTCGCGCTTCGCGATCTGGCACGACACGCTGGAACTGATTCGCGCCCAGCCGTGGCTCGGCGTGG
>JANOKY010000183.1:0-2874 GCA_031419635.1 Burkholderiales bacterium
GCGCCAGCGCCTGCAGCAACGCGCCGTGCAGTGCCTGCTGGCGCTCGGCGCCGATTCGCGCGGGCGCCACCGCGCCGATCCAGGTCGACACATCGAAGCCCTTGACCCCCGCCTCGGACAGCGTCGGAATGTCGGGCGCCACCGAGTAGCGCTTGGCCGAGGTCACCGCCAGGGCCTTGATGCGCCCGCTCTTCACATGCGGGCCGATCGCCACCCAACTGCCCATGAACAACTGCACCTCGTCGTTCATCACCGCCTGCAGCGCCGGCACGCCGCCGCGGTAGGGAATGTGCACGATGTGCGTTCGCGTGCGCATCTTGAACAGCTCGGCGGCCAGGTGGTTGAGCGTGCCCAGGCCGGCCGACGACACGTTCAGTGCGCCGGGCTTCCTGCGCGCCAGGTCGATGAACTCTGCGATGTTGTTCGCCGGCAGGCTGGCCGGCACCACGAACACCAGCGGAAAACTGAGCAGCCGCGACAGCGGCGTGAAGTCGCGCAGCGTGTACGGCAGTTGCGGGTACACGAGCGGGTTGGTGACATGCGAATCGAACACCAGCATCAACTGGTTGGCGTCGCCCACCGCCCGCGCCACACCGGCCGCGGCGATCGAGCCCGAGGCACCGGGTCGATTCTCGACCACCACGGTTTGCTTCAAGGCCCGCGGCAGGTGCTCGGCGAGCAAGCGGCCGGTCAGGTCGACCGAGCCGCCGGGGGGCACCGGCACGATCAACTGCAAGGGGCTGGTGCTGGTTTGCGCTGGCGCAAGTGTGGGCAACGTCGATGCCAACCCAAGGGCCAGCCACTGTCTGCGATCCATCAGCACATCCTCCAAAACGCGGCGCCCGCCAGTGTGCCCTGTCTTGCCCCTCCCCCTCGACGGGCGCAGGAGTAAATCAACTCACCACGCGCAGCGCCTTGACCAAGCCTTCGACCTTGCGCCCCTTGCGCGCGCGCTTGCCTTCATGCGCGGCGAGCTTGTCGCCGCGCAGCGCTTCTTCCTTCAACTTGCCGCCGCGGCCACTGCCGTGAACCGTCAGCGTGTCGGCGCAGGCCGCCACCGACAGCAGCGGATCCTTCGCCTCCACATCCATCAAGGTCAGGCCACGGCCACCATGGGCCTGGCGCTTCAGGTCAGTCAGCGGGAACACCAGCAGCCGGCCGCTCAGCGACAGGCAGGCCACCCGCGTGTGCGCCGACGCGACCAGCGATGGCGGCAGCACATGCTCGCCGGCTTCGAGCGCGAGGAAGGCCTTGCCGCCACGCTGGCGGCTGGCCAGATCGCCCACCTGCGCCAGCAAGCCGAAGCCGCCGGTGTTGGCCAGCAAGAGCAGCGCATCGGCCGCGCCCGCCAGGTAATGCGCCGGCTGGGTGCCGGCTTCGAGGTCGATCAGCGACGTCACCGGCACGCCATCGCCGCGCCCGCCCGGCAGCCCGGCCGCAGCCTCGCTGTAGGCGCGGCCGTTGCTGCCGATGACCACCAGGGTGTCGACACTGCGGCACGGGAAGGCGCCGTACAGGCCGTCGCCGGCCTTGAAGGCCAAGGTGGCGACCTCGACCTCATGGCCCTTGAGCGCACGCACCCAGCCCTTCAGGCTGACGATCACCGTCACTGGCTCGTCGATGACCTTGACGTCGGCCACGGCCCGCTTGTCGGCCAGCAGCACCGTGCGCCGCGCGTCGCCGAACTGCTTGGCGTCGGCCTCGACTTCCTTGACCACCGTGCGCTTCAAGGCCGCGGCGCTGCCCAGGATATCTTCCAGCCGGGCCTGCTCTTCGCGCAGGCCCTTCAACTCCTGCTCGATCTTGATCGCCTCGAGCCGCGCCAGTTGGCGCAAGCGGATGTCGAGGATGTCATCGGCCTGCAGCTCGCTCAAGCCGAAGCGCGCGATCAGTGCCGGCTTGGGCTCGTCGGCCGCGCGGATGATGCGGATGACCTCGTCGATGTTGAGCAGTACCAACTGCCGGCCTTCGAGCACATGGATGCGGGCCAGCACCTTCTGTAGGCGGTGCTGCGTGCGCCGCTGCACGGTGGTTTGGCGGAAGGCCACCCACTCGGTGAGCATCTGGCGCAAGCTCTTTTGCGTCGGCCGGCCATCGATGCCGACCATCGTCAGGTTGATCGGCGCATTCGACTCCAGGCTGGTGTGCGCCAGCAGCGCATTGATCAACTCCTGCTGCTCGACGGTGCGCGTCTTGGGCTCGAACACGAGGCGCACCGCGGCGTCCTTGCTCGACTCGTCGCGCACCGTGTCGAGCACCGCGAGCACGGCGGCCTTCAACTGCAACTGCTCGGTGCTCAGACCTTCTTGCCGGCTTTGAGCTTGGGATTGGTCAGCTCCTCGATCTCTTCGAGCACCTTCTGCGTGCTGGTGCCCGGCGGCAGCTCATGCACCACCAGTTGCCACTGGCCGCGCGCCAACTCTTCGATGCTCCAGCGCGCGCGCACTTTCAGACTTCCCCTACCGCAGCGGTAGGCCTCGCGGATCTCGGCCTGCCCGCTGATGATCTGGCCGCCGCCGGGGTAGTCGGGGCCGGGCAACAAGGCGAACAAGTCGTCGTCGCTCAGCTTGTCGTTCTTCAGCAGCGCAACGGCCGCCGCAGCCACTTCACGCAGGTTGTGGCTCGGCACTTCGGTGGCCAGTCCCACAGCGATGCCCGAGGCACCGTTGAGCAGCACGAACGGCAACCGCGCCGGCAACTGCCTGGGCTCTTCGGTTGAGCCGTCGTAGTTGGGAATGAAATCGACCGTGCCTTCGTCGATCTCGTCCATCAGCAGCCGGGCAATCGGCGACAAGCGTGCTTCGGTGTAGCGCATCGCCGCGGCGCCGTCACCGTCGCGGCTGCCGAAGTTGCCCTGGCCGTCGATCAGCGGGT
>JANOKY010000184.1:0-38031 GCA_031419635.1 Burkholderiales bacterium
CCAAATGGAAAACAAGGGGCGTGAAGCCCCTTGTCAAGGTGGATGAAATGAGTGTCAGTCCACCCGCGCGTCGAGCGCCTTCTGGTAGCGGTTGGCGTGCGAGCGCTCGGCCTTGGCCAGGGTCTCGAACCAATCGGCGATCTCGTCGAAGCCTTCTTCGCGCGCCTGCTTGGCCATGCCCGGGTACATGTCGGTGTACTCGTGCGTTTCGCCGGCCACGGCGGCCTTCAGATTCAGTCGGCTGCCGCCGATCGGCAAGCCGGTGGCCGGATCGCCCGAACCGTTCTCGAGAAACTCGAGGTGGCCGTGCGCATGACCCGTTTCGCCTTCGGCGGTGGAACGGAACAACGCGGCCACGTCGTTCTGGCCTTCGATGTCGGCCTTGTTTGCGAAATACAGATATCGGCGGTTGGCCTGAGATTCGCCCGCAAAGGCGTCCTTCAGGTTCTGCTCGGTTTTCGATCCTTTCAATCCCATGTCGCTCTCCTGTTGTGGCAATCGGCGGACTGCAAACGGTATCTCAGGGATGGCGCGGCCGCCAATTCAAAGCCGCTATCCATTTGATAGCCAACATCAATATGTTGGATATCATCAATAGCATAGATCATGAAGCGCCGACGATCAAGCTGCCAGCCACTGCAACACCAACCGGTGCAGCCGCGCTCGAGGGGCGACCAGGTCGTCGAGCACACTGAAGTGATCACGGCCCGGCAGTTCCTCGCACACCGGCACCACCGCCGGGCCCCAGCGCTGGTGGATCAAGCGGTTTTGGCGAAGGAACTCTTCGCTTTCGAGCGCGCCGACCACGCTGATCAAGCGCGCCCCGCTGGGTGCCGCAAACCCGGCTGGGCTGGCGCGCGCCACCACGTCTGGCGTCAAGTGCAGATCGACCTGCAGCGAAGGGGCGGCGGCAATCGGCGCCAAGTCGTACAGACCCGAGATCGACACCGCGCTGCGCACCAACTGCCTCGGCAAGCCCTGGGCCACGCGGCGGCCGTCGCAGGCCAAGAGCATCGCGGCCAAATGCCCGCCTGCCGAATGGCCGGCCACAACGCAGCGCGCCGTGTCGCCGCCGTGGTGCGCGGCATGCCGGTGCACCCAGGCCAGCGCCTGTGCCATTTGCATGGCGATGGTGTCGACCTCGATTGCCGGGCACAGCGAATAGTTCGGCACCACCACCATCGCACCGGCGGCAACGAAAGGCTCGGCAACAAAGGAGAAATCGGCCTTGTCGAGCGAGCGCCAGTAGCCGCCGTGGATGAAGACCAGCACCGGCGCGTTGGCGCGCGCGGCCGGGAACACATCCAGCGTCACCGAGGCGCCGGGCGCGTACGGCAGGTCGAGGTGACAGGGCAATCGCTGCCGCGCCGACACCGAGTGCTCGCGCCAGCGCGCGATGTGCTGCGCGAATTCGGGCACGCGGCGGCGGTTGTCGTACTGGGTATCGAACCAGGCCGCGTCGTGCGTGGGGATGGTGATGTCGTTGACGGCCATGCGGTCCTCCAGAAGCATCACGCTCTCACGCCGCAGGCGCAGCCGTCAAGCCCGGCTGCTATAGAATTCGCGCCTGCCGTGGGGGGGTAGCTCAGCTGGGAGAGCGCCGCGTTCGCAATGCGGAGGTCGGGAGTTCGATCCTCCTCCTCTCCACCATCAGCCGATTTTGCGCAAAGGGCGCGATCCCACCGCCGCTCAGCCGACCACGCGCATCGACAGATCCACCGCGCGAACATCCTTGGTCAGCTTGCCGATCGAGATGCGGTCCACCCCGGTGGCGGCGATCTCGCGCACCACGCTCAGGTCGACCCCACCCGAGACTTCAAGCAGCGCGCGGCCGGCGTTCAGGGCCACGGCGCGGCGCATGTCGTCGTGGCTGAAGTCGTCGATCAGCACATTGGTGGCGCCGCCGGCCAGGGCCTGTTGCAGCTCATCGAGGTTCTCGACCTCGATCTGGATGCCCACGCCGGCATTGAGCGCGCGCGCGGCCTGCAAGGCCGCGGCAATGCCGCCGGCCGCGGCGATGTGGTTCTCCTTGATCAGGATGCCGTCCCACAGCGCCATGCGCTGGTTGCGCCCTCCCCCCACGCGCACCGCGTACTTCTGTGCTTGGCGCAGGCCGGGCAAGGTCTTGCGCGTGTCGAGCACGGCGCAGCCGCGCGGGTTGGGCGACGCGCCGGTGATCGCTTCGACGTACTGGCGCGTCGTGCCGGCCACCGCCGACAGCGTCTGCAGGAAGTTCAATGCCGGCCGCTCGGCACTGAGCAGCGCGCGCGCGTCGCTGTCGATTCGGCAGACCTGCGCGCCGGCCGCCACTGCGCCACCTTCGGCCACCCGCCAGTCGACGCGTGCGGCCGCGTCCAGGGCCTGCACGCAGGCTTCGAACCAGGGCCGCCCACAGATCACCGCGGCTTCCTTGGCCAGCACCTGGGCCTGCACGCGGCGCCCGGCAGGCACCAATTGGGCGGTCCAGTCGCCGCGGCCGATGTCCTCCATCAGCGCGTCGCGCACATTGCGCGCCAGAGCCTGCTCCAGGGTCTCGTTGTCGTCGAAGTGCATCATGCCGCGCAGTATCACCCGCCACAGCGGGACGGTTGCGATGATGAAATCGGCTGTAACTGTTGGCCCTTGACTTGCATTTTCCCTAGGGTGATGCACCAAGAGGCCGCCTCGGGCTTTGGCGATATATTCCCGGCCTTCGCTGTACTTGTCACTGCGGCGGAAGTTGGCGGCACTTGATGCTGCAGCAACCCACAAGGTTGTCGATTGGCACACGCAGCGTCCGCGCAGCGCGACGTCTGGAGGAATGGATTGAATTACGCCGAGCAACAACGCGATCCCAGCAAGCATGCGATCGGGATCGGCATCGTCATCGTGATGCACATCTTGCTGGGCTATGCGTTGCTCAACGGGCTGGCGCGCACGGTGATCGACGTGATCAAGGGGCCGATCGAAACCAAGATCATCGAAGAAACCAAGCCGCCGCCACCACCGCCGGAAAACCTGCCGCCGCCGCCCAAGTTCGCGCCGCCGCCGCCGAGCTTCGTGCCGCCGCCCGAGGTGGTGGTCAACCCCCCGCCGACACCGGCCCCCACCATCACCACCACCACGGTGGCGCCACCACCGGCACCGCCGGTGGTGATTGCGCCCACCGCCCCGGCGCCGCCGGCACCCCCGGCGCCACCGCGGGTGGCGGCACGCGCAGCGATCGGCAACGTCTCGGCCTGCGCGCCGACCAGCGATGACTATCCCGCCGTCGCACTCAAGGAAGAGGCCACCGGCACGACCAAGATCCGCTTCACCGTCGATGCGGCGGGCAAGCTGGCTGGCGCCGATGTGGTCAGGTCGGCCGGCGCATCGCGTGCGCACAAGGCGCTCGACCGCGTGGCCGTGACCAAACTCAGCGAATGCAAGTTCTCCGCGGGCCTGGATGAAAACGGCCGCGCCGTGGGCAGCTCATTCGATGTTGAGTATGTTTGGAAACTGAATTGAGCGGCCGCACCGGCATCTTCGATTCACTGTTGTTCGGTACCAGCGCGGCTCAAGCCACCATGCGCGTTCGTTCTCTGGAGGAACCATGTCTTTGACCCATCTTGTCCGCGCGCCCTTTGTTGCCGCTTTGTTCGCCCTGGCCACCGTGGCCTCGAGCCTGCCGACCGCGGCGCTGGCGCAGGCCTCGGCGCCCGCAGCCGAAGCCGCAGCGCCGGCCGCGGCGCCTGCCGCACCGGCGCCCACCGCGGCACCCGCCGGGCCGACGGTGACCAAGGAATCCGTCGACAACCCCTACGGCCTGAACGCGCTCTGGACCCAGGGTGATTTCGTCGCCCGCGGCACGCTGATCATCATGGTCATCATGTCGATGGGCAGTTGGTACATCATTTTTACCAAGCTGTTCGAGCAGGGCAAGTTGATGCGCAGCGCCAAGGCCGCCAATGCCAGCTTCTGGGCCGCGGGCTCGATCAAGAAGGGCGCCGAAGGCCTGGACGAAAGCAGCGCCTACCGCTACATCGCCGAGAGTGGCCTCAAGGCCAGCGACCACCACGAGGGCACGATGGTCGAAGCCATCGACAAGCACACCTGGATCGGCATGAGCATCCAACGCTCGGTCGACAACATCCAGAGCCGGCTGACGGACGGGCTGGCCTTCCTGGCCACCGTCGGTTCGACGGCGCCGTTCGTCGGCCTGTTCGGCACGGTCTGGGGCATCTACCACGCCCTCACCGCCATCGGCGTGTCGGGCCAGGCCTCGATCGACAAGGTGGCCGGCCCGGTGGGCGAGGCGCTGATCATGACCGCCTTCGGCCTGGCTGTGGCGGTGCCGGCGGTGATGGGCTACAACTGGCTGATCCGCCGCAACAAGGGTGCGATGGAAAACGTGCGCACCTTCTCGGGCGACCTGCTCAACGTGCTGCTGGCCGGCAAACGCTGATCGACCACCCGAACGATCCGCCAGGAGACTGCACATGGCCATGAACGTAGCCTCGGCCGATGGCGACGAAGAGGAGATGAACTCGACCATCAACACCACGCCGCTGGTCGACGTGATGCTGGTGCTGTTGATCATCTTCCTGATCACCATCCCGGTGGTCACGCAGAGCATCAAGCTCGCGCTGCCCAAGGAGCGCAATGTCCCGACGCAGACCAAGCCCGAAAACATCGTCATCGCGGTCAACCGCGACGGCGAAGTCCATTGGAATCTCGAACGCCTGCCCGACATCGAGACCCTGGTCACCCGGCTCAAGCTGGTGGCCGTCAAGGAACCACAGCCCGAAGTGCACATCCGCGGCGACGGCGAAGTGCGCTATGAGTCGGTCGGCCGCGTCGTCGTGGCCTGCCAGCGCGCCGGCATCCTCAAAGTCGGTTTCATCACCGAGCCGCCACCCGGCCCCGTGTCGCGGTAAGGAGCAAATGAAATGTCGATGCAAGTAGGTGGCAGCGGCGGCGAAGACGCCCCGATGATCGAGATGAACATGACGCCGCTGATCGACGTCATGCTGGTGCTGTTGATCATGTTCATCATCACCATCCCGATCCAGACCCATGCGGTGAAGATGAACATGCCGATCCCGAGCAACGCGCAGCCCAAGGAGCCGCGCCCGCCGATCCGCGTCGACATCGACTTCGACGGCACCATCGGCTGGAACGGTGTGGCTGTCACACGCGACGAATTGCAGGCCAAGCTGCGCGAAGTGGCCGCCGAGCCCGACCAGCAGGAAGTGCACATGCGGCCGAACAAACTCGTGACCTACAAGAACGTCGCCTTCGTGATGGCCAGCGCGCAGCGCCTGGGCGTGACCAAGATCGGCCTGGTGGGCAACGAACAGTTCATGAACTGAAGCCATGAAATCGATCCGCGTCCTGACCGCTACGCTGCTCACTGCCCTGCTAGCCGCTGGCCCGATGGGCACGGCCCTGGCGCAGGGCATCCGCCCCGAAGTCGGCAAGCCGCTGCAGCAAGCGAGTGACCTGCTCAAGGCCGGCAAGGCCCGTGAGGCTCTGGCCAAGGCCCGCGAAGCCGATGCGGCGGGCGGCAAGAACCCGACCGAGCAGGTGTTGATCGACCGCATGAAAGGCGCCGCCGCGCAACGCACCGGCGACACCGGCACGGCGATCGCGGCCTTCGAGTCGGCGATGGCGTCGGGCCGGCTGTCGGGCAGCGAGCAGGCACAGATCGCCGAATCGCTGGCCTTCGCCTACTCGCAAAACAAGAACTGGGCCAAGACCACGGAGTGGGCCAACCGCGCCCGCGCCGCCGGCGGCAACAGCCCGCAACTGCACCAGTTGATCGCCTATGTGCAATCGCAAAACGGCGACTACTCGCAGATCTTCAAGGAATCGCAAGCCCAGGTGTCTGCCGCCGAACAGGCCGGCCGCCGCCCCGGCGAAGACGACCTGCTGCGCCTGGCCGACGCCGCCAAGCGGCTGAACAACAACGCCGTGTTCTCGCATGCGCTGGAGCGCCTGGTGCTGAACTACCCGAAGAAGGACTACTGGAACGCCCACCTGGCCGCGCTGCAACGCAAGCCCGGCTTCGCCGACCGGCTGGGCCTGGACGTGATGCGCCTGAAGCTCGCCAACGGCCTGATCACCAAAACCGACGACTTCATGGAGATGACGCAATTGGCGCTGCAAGCTGGCTTCCCGGTCGAGGCCAAGACGATCATCGACAAGGGCTATGCCGCGGGCGCGCTGGGCACGGGCGATCAAGCCGCACGCCATCAACGGCTCAAGGATCTGGTGCTCAAGCAGCAGACCGAAAGCGCCGCCGGCATTGCCAAAGACGCCACCGAAGCGGCAGCCATGAAAGACGGCAACGACCTGGTCAAGGCCGGCACCGTCTACGCCTCGATGGGCCAGACCGACATGGCCGTCGAGCTGATCGAAAAAGGCCTCGCCAAAGGCGGCCTGAAGCGCCCCGACGACGCCAAGCTGCGCCTGGCACTGGCCCTGGCGCAAGCGCCGAAGACCCGCGCCAAGGGCGTGCAGATGCTGCGCGCCGTGACCGGCAGCGACGGCACCGCCGACGTGGCCAAGCTGTACGCGGTGGTGGTGCAGCAGCAGGGCTGAGGCTTGCCCTGCGCGGGCATGGCGGCTGCCTAGAATCGCCGCCATGTCCAAGGCCCTGCCCGACTTCATCGACGACCTCGGCAGCGGCGTCTACGCCATCGACACCGGCTTTCAGCGCCCGCGCTTCGACGCGGCGTATCTCGTCGTTGCCAACGGCCGCGCGGCTTTCATCGACACGGGGCCGAACCCCGCGGTGCCGCGGCTGCTGGCCGCGCTCGAAGCCCTCGGCCTGGCGCGCGACGCGGTCGATTTCGTCATCCCAACCCATGTGCACCTCGACCATGCCGGCGGCGCGGGCCTGCTGATGCGCGAGTTGCCCGGGGCGACGATGCTGGTGCACCCGCGTGGCGCGCGGCACATGATCGACCCGAGCGCTTTGTATGAGGGTTCGCTGGCGGTCTACGGGCAGGCCGAGATGGCGCGCTCCTATGGCACCCTCATTGCGGTCGATGCAACGCGCGTGCGGCTCAGCCACGACGGCATGGACCTCACGCTCGGTGGCGCGCGCGTGCTGCATT
This sequence comes from Burkholderiales bacterium, assembly GCA_031419635.1. Taxonomy (GTDB): domain Bacteria; phylum Pseudomonadota; class Gammaproteobacteria; order Burkholderiales; family Burkholderiaceae_C; genus CADEEN01. Next base: position 7,080 of record JANOKY010000184.1, read on the forward strand.
TCATCGACACCCCCGGCCATGCCCTGCACCACCACTGCGTGTGGGACGCGGCCACCCGCGGCTGGTTCACCGGCGACACCTTCGGTTCCTCGTACCGTGAGTTCGACACGGCGCACGGCGCCTGGCAGTTCCCCACCACCGTGCCGATGCAACTCGACCCGCAAGCCCTGCGCGCCTCGGTCGAGCGCCTGCTGTCGTTCGAGCCGGTGTGCATGTACCTCACGCACTACAGCCGCATCGGCGACGTGCCGCGCGCCGCCGCCAGCTTGTTGGCGATGCTCGACGCGATGGTGGCCATCGCCGAGCGCGAGCGCAGCGCGCCGGACCGGCACGCCGCGCTGGTGCGCGAACTGGCGGCGCTGTACGGCGCCAGCCTGGCCGCGCATGGTGTCGAGCGCGCGCAAGAGAAACTCGCCTTGCTGGCGCTGGACATCGAACTCAACGCGCAGGGCCTGGGCGTGTGGCTGGACCGCGAAGCAAAGAAAGCAGGCAGGGTATGAGCAGCGAGATCCACTTCGGTTTGCAAGGCCGCGCCTTCATCGTCACCGGCGGCGCCCAAGGCATCGGCGAGGCCTGCGCGCGCCGCGTGGTGGCCGATGGTGCGGCGGTGGCGCTGTGGGATGTCGACGATGCCCACGGCACGGCGCTCGCCGCAGCGTTGTCGGCGGGCGGCGCGCGGGTGACCTACCAGCATTGCAATGTCGCGAGCAAGCGCGAGGTCGACGCGGCGCTGGCCGCCACGATGGCGGCGCTGGGCCGCGTCGACGGCCTGGTCAACAACGCCGGCATCTTCAAGGCCGCGCCGTTTCTCGATATCAGCGAAGCCGACTGGGACGCGGTTATCAACGTAAATCTCAAAGGCCACTTCCTCGTCGGCCAGGCGGTGGCGCGGCAGTTGGTCGCTCAACGCGCCACAGACGGCGGCGGCGGCGGCGCCATCGTGAACATGAGTTCGGTCAATGCGCGCCTGACGATCGCGGCGATCGCCAGCTACAACGCCAGCAAGGGCGGCATCGATCAACTCACGCGCGTGATGGCGCTGGCCCTGGCCGAGCACGGCATTCGCGTCAACGGCGTCGCGCCCGGCACGATAGCCACCGAACTGGCCGCCAAGGCGGTGCTGACCAGCGACGAAGCCAAGGCCCGCATCATGAGCCGCACACCGATGAAGCGCCTGGGCGAACCGGCCGAGATCGCCGCGGTGGTGGCCTTCCTGCTCAGCGACGCCGCCAGCTACATGACCGGCGAGACCGTGCTTGTCGATGGCGGACGCATGACGCTGAACTACACGGTTTGAGCGCGCCGGGCCGCCCCAAGCGCGAACACCCCCTGTGGCGCGGAACGAGCCACTTTGTGGCCCTGGGGGCGGCGCGCAGCGCCTCGGGGGCACCATGACGATCGAAGCCTTCGCCGTCAGCACCGGCGTCGTCGCGCTGGGCGAGATGGGCGACAAGACGCAACTGCTGGCGCTGCTGTTGGCCGCGCGCTTTCAGGCCCCGCGGCCGATCGTCGCCGGCATCCTCGTCGCCACCCTGGCGAACCACGCGCTGGCCGCGGCGCTCGGCGCCTGGCTGACGCAGCTCGTCGATCCGGCGTGGCTGCGCTGGGGCCTCGGCCTGTCGTTCATCGCGGTCGCCCTGTGGATGCTGGTGCCCGACCAGGTGGACGCCGCCGCCGAGGGCGCCGAGCGCCCGCGCTTCGGCGTCTTCGGCGTCACCGTGATCGCCTTTTTCCTGGCCGAGATGGGCGACAAGACGCAGATCGCCACCGTGATGCTGGCCGCGCGCTACAACGCACTCGTCACGGTGACGGCCGGCACCACGCTGGGCATGATGATCGCCAACGTGCCTGCGGTGCTGCTCGGCGACAAGGTCGTCAAGTTCGTGCCGATCGCCTGGGTCCACCGCATCGCGGCGGCGCTGTTCGCGGCCATCGGCGTGGCAGTCCTGGCGGGCATCGGTTCGTAGCTTTATGCTGTGACGATGGACACGCCGACCCCCCTGCCCGCGCTGGAACCGTTGACGGGCGGCTGCCTGTGCGGCCGCATTCGCTACCGCGCCACGCCCGACCACCGCGACGGCTACTACTGCCATTGCCGGATGTGCCAACTGGCTTTCGGCAACACCCGCGCCGCGTACTTCAACCTGCGCAAGAGCGAAGTGCAGTGGCTGGCTGAAGTGCCGAGCTACTACGCCTCGTCGAAGATCGCCCGTCGCGGCTTTTGCAACCACTGCGGCACGCCACTGTCGTTCGAGTACCTCGACAGCCAGCGCATGGACCTGTCGGTCGGCAGCCTCGACGAGCCGTCGCTGTTCAAACCCACCGAGCATTTCGGGGCCGAGTCGCGCATCGCCGCCTGGCACGTGGCCGATGGCCTGCCCGAAAAGCGGATCGACGACTTTTCGCCGATTGTCGAGCGCTGGCGCAAGGCCTACGGCGAGGCGGTAGAACCCGGCGTCGCGGCCACCCGGCCCACCCCATGAGCGAGAACCGGCTGGCCGAGTGGCAGGCCGACGAAGCCGCGCTGCGCGCGCGGATGACGCTGCCCTACGGCACGTTCGCGGCGGCGGACGCCAGCGCGCGGCCAGGCCTGGCCGTGCTGCGCGACGTGATCGCCGGGCGCTTGCCGCAGGCACCGATGGGGCAGGCCTTGGAGTACCTGCTGATCCATGTGGCGCATGGCGAGGCCACGTTCCAGGGCCGCCCCGGCCCGCGTTTCATGAACCCGATGGGCGGCCTGCACGGCGGCTGGTACGCCGCCCTGCTCGACTCGGCCGTCGGCTGCGCGGTGCACACCACGCTGAAGCCCGGCCGCGCCTACACCACGCTCGAGTTCAAGATGAACCTGGTGCGCGCCATCGGGCCCGAGGCGCAACTCATGCGCGCCGAAGGCCGCACCCTGCACGTCGGCCGCCAGACCGCCACGGCCGAAGGCAAACTCGTCGGCCCCGATGGCAAGCTGTACGCCCACGCCACCACCACCTGCCTGTTCTTCGACCTGCCTGCTGCCGCAGCACAATCAAAGCCATGAAATACCTGCACACCATGGTCCGCGTGACCGACATCGAAGCTTCGCTGCGCTTTTACCGCGACGCCCTCGGCCTGGAACTGCTCTCGCGCCGCGACAACGAGGCCGGCCGCTTCACCTTGGTCTTCCTGGCCGCGCCGGGCGATCACAGTGCGCAGGTCGAGCTGACGCACAACTGGGATCCGGAGGCCTACAGCGGCGGGCGCAACTTCGGCCACCTGGCCTACGAAGTGGCCGACATCCACGCCACCTGCCAGCGCCTGATCGACCACGGCGTGACCATCAACCGGCCGCCGCGCGACGGCCGGATGGCCTTCGTGCGCTCGCCCGACAACATCTCGGTCGAGCTGCTGCAGGCCGGTGCGGCGCTGGCGCCGGTCGAGCCCTGGAAATCGATGCCCAACACCGGCGCCTGGTAGGCATGTACCTGCCCAAGCACTTTGAGCAGAACGACCGGGCCGTGCTGGCCGCGGCGATGCAGGCGCAGCCACTGGCCACGCTGATTGTCGACACGCCCAACGGGCCGACCGCCGACCTGATCCCGCTCGAATTCCATCTGCATGTCGGTGCGCACGGCGCGCTGCGTGGCCATGTGGCGCGCGCCAACCCGCTCTGGCGCGAGGCCGGCGCGCAAGTGCTGGCGGTGTTCCACGGCCCGCAGGCCTATGTCTCGCCGGGCTGGTATGCGAGCAAGCGCGAGCATGGCAAGGTGGTGCCGACCTGGAACTACACCATGGTGCAGGCCCGCGGCACGCTGCGCGCGGTCGACGATGCGCCGTGGGTGCGCGCGCTGGTCGGCCGCCTGACCGAGCAGCACGAAGCGACGCAGGCCGCGCCGTGGTCGGTGCGCGATGCACCCGACGACTTTGTGCAGCAGATGCTGCGCGCGATCGTCGGAATCGAGATCGAATTGGCCTCGCTGGTGGGCAAGTGGAAGCTCAGCCAGAACCGCAGCGCGGCCGATCGCGAAGGCACAGCGCTTGGCTTGGGCGAGCACGCGCTGGCAGCGCTGGTCCGCAACCCATCCGCGTCAGCGTAGTGCAGAGGCCTCGCGCGCCAGGCGCGTGACACACGCCCAATCACCGCTGTCGAGCGCATCGCCCGGCGTCAACCACGAGCCGCCGCAGACCTTGACGTTGGCCAGCGCCAAAAACTGCGGCGCGGTCTCGAGCGTGATGCCGCCGGTGGGGCAGAACACCACGTCGGGGAAGGGTCCGGCCAGCGCTTTCAACATCGCCACGCCACCCGCGGCCGTGGCCGGAAAGAACTTCAGAAACGTCAGGCCGTCGGCGTTGGCGGCCATCACTTCGCTGGCGGTGGCCACGCCGGGCAGCAGCGGCTGTTGGTCCGCGCGGCAGGCCGCGCCGATCTCCAGCGTGTAGCCGGGGCTGACGCCGAACTGGCAGCCGGCGTCACGCGCGGCGCGCACATCGGCCACCGTGCGCAGCGTGCCGGCGCCGACGATGGCCTCGGGCACGGCGCGCGCGATCGCTTCAATGCAGGCCAGCGCGGCCGGCGTGCGCAGCGTCACTTCGAGCACGCGCACGCCGCCTTCGACCAGGGCGCGCGCCATCGGCACCGCGTGCTCCACGCGCTGCAACACGATGACCGGAATGACGGGGCCGAGCGCAAGCAGTTCCAAGGTGTTCTTGATCACGATGCCGTCCTTCACAACCAGGTGCAGGCGCCCTGCTCGGCGCTGCTGACGTTTTTGCGCATGCCACCGAACAGCTCGCGGCCCAGGCCATGGGCATTGGCCTCGGCGAGTTCGGCGCTGATGTGCACGTTGTTGCGTGCAACCCAGGTCGCCTCGTCGACCAGTGCATCGAGCGTGCCGGCCACGGCGTCGAGGCGGATGATGTCGCCGGTGACGACCTTGGCCAGTGCACCGCCGGCCAGTGCCTCGGGGCTGACGTGGATCGCAGCCGGCACCTTGCCCGAGGCGCCGCTCATGCGCCCGTCCGTGACCAGTGCGACCTTGAAGCCTTTGTCTTGCAATACCGCCAGCGGTGGCGTCAGCTTGTGCAGCTCGGGCATGCCGTTGGCGTGCGGGCCCTGGAAGCGCACCACGGCCACCAGGTCGCGCTCGAGCTCACCGGCCTTGAAGGCCGCATGCAGCGCTTCCTGGCTGTCGAAGACGATGGCCGGGGCTTCGATGACCCAGCGGTCTTCGGACACCGCGCTGGTCTTGATCACGGCGCGGCCGAGGTTGCCCTCCAAGAGGCGCAGGCCGCCGCTGGTGGAGAACGGCCGCGCGGCGGGGCGCACGATCGATTCGTCGCCGCTGTCTTGCGGCCAGGCGCGCCAGACCAGTTTCGCGCTGGCGTGTTCCAGCGCCGGCTCGTCGGCGTAGGCGCGGATGCCGCGCTCGCTGACCGTCGCCACATCGGCGTGCAGGTAGCCGGCATCGAGCAATTCGCGCAGCACGAAGCCCGGGCCACCGGCCGCCTGGAACTGGTTCACGTCGGCGCTGCCATTGGGGTACACGCGCGCCAGAAGCGGCACCGCGGCCGAGAGGTCGGAGAAGTCGGTCCAGTCGATCACGATGCCGGCCGCGCGTGCGACGGCCACCCAGTGGATCAAATGATTTGTCGAGCCGCCGGTGGCCAGCAACGCGACCATCGCGTTGACGATGCAGCGCTCATCGACGAGCTGGCCGATCGGGGTGAAACGCCGCGCCTTGATGATGCCCAGGGCCATGCGCACCGCCTCGCGCGTCAGCGCTTCGCGCAGCTCGGCGTGCGGATGCACGAAGGCTGCGCCGGGCACATGCAGGCCCATCGCTTCGAGCAGCATCTGGTTGCTGTTGGCGGTGCCGTAGAAGGTGCAGGTGCCGGCACCGTGGTACGCGGCGCTCTCGGCTTCGAGCAATTCAGGCCGGCCGACTAGGCCCTGGGCGTGGCGCTCGCGGACCTTCGATTTGGCCGCGTTCGACAGACCCGTGCTCATCGGCCCGGCGGGCACGAAGACGCACGGCAGGTGGCCGAAGTGCAGCGCGCCGATCAGCAGGCCGGGCACGATCTTGTCGCACACGCCGAGCAGCAGCGCGGCGTCGAACATGTCGTGGGTCAATGCGATCGCCGTGCCTTGCGCGATGTTGTCGCGCGAGAACAGGCTCAGCTCCATGCCGGGCAGGCCCTGCGTCACGCCGTCGCACATCGCGGGCACGCCGCCGGCCACCTGCACCGTGGCGCCGAGCCGGTGCGCTTCGTCGCGGATGACGGCCGGAAAATTTTCATACGGCTGGTGCGCCGACAGCATGTCGTTGTACGAGGTGACGATGGCGATGTGCGGCGCGCGCTCGGCGACGATCTTCAGCTTGTCGTTGGCCGGCATGGCGGCCACGGCGTGGGCCACATTGGCGCAGCCCAGGCGGTCGCTGCCGCGGGGCCGCGCGGCCAGCACCGCCAGCCGCGCCAGGTAGGCGCGGCGCAGCGGCGCGCTGCGCTCGCGGATGCGCTCGGTGACGTCGATCAGGGCAGGTTTCATGGCACAGGCCGAGGATGTAACTATGATGCTGATTTTCTAGTAATCGGGTTACATCGTCAATGCCCGTCGGTGTCATGATCGCGGCGCATGGAGCCCCCTGACGACGACACGATCCGCGTGCCGCCACTGCGCGACCCGCAGGCGCTGCTGGCGCGCGCACACCACGAATGGGGTGGTCTCAAGGATCTCTGGGTGTTCGGCTATGCCTCGCTGCTGTGGCGTCCCGAATTCGCCTTCAAGGAGCACCGGCCGGCGCAGGTGCATGGCTGGCATCGCGCGCTGCGCATGGCCTCGCGCATCAACCGCGGCACGCCCGAGCGGCCGGGCCTGGTGTTCGCGCTGCTGCCTGGCGGCTCATGCCACGGCGCCGTGTACCGCATCCCGCGCAGCCAGGTGCCGGCCGAGTTGGAGCGGCTGTGGCGGCGCGAGATGCCCACCGGCGTGTACGACCCGCGCTGGCTGGCCTGCCGCACGGCGCAGGGCCCCGTGCAGGCGCTGGCCTTCACGTTGTCGCGGCGCAGCCCGCAGCACACCGGCCGACTGCCCGACGCGCAGTTGATCGAGATCCTGCGCCACGCCAGTGGGCGCTACGGCACGACGCTCGAGTACCTGCTGGAAACCGCCCGCGCGCTGCAAGACCGCGGCGTGCGCGACCTCGAGATCGAGCGCCTGGTGGCCCTGGCGCGGCGCCACCGGCTGGCCTGAAGCGCGACGATCAGCGCAGCGGCGGCAGGCGGGCTGCCGTGCTGCTGCCACCCTGCACTGCGCGCAGCGCGGCCAGGTCTTGCAAGGTGTTGATGTCGACGAGCACGCCGGGGTCGTCGATCTCGACCGCCTCAGCCGGGTAGCGCGCCACCAGCCGGCGCGCACCTTCGTCGCCGGTCAAGGCCACCAGCTCCGAATACAGCTCGGCAGCAAAGCCCACCGGGTGGCCGCGCCGGCCGCGGTACTGGGCGTACGCCACCGCGTGGGTCTGCAGCGCCTCGGCCACCCGCACCAGCGTGGCCGGGCGCACCTGCGGCATGTCGGCCGGCAACACCAGCCAGCCCGTGGCATCGGCGCGCGCCGACACGCCGGCGGCGATCGAGTCGCCCATGCCGCGGCTGCGCAGCGGCGGCAGCACGACGACGTCGCGCGCGGCCACCTGCTGATGCGCCAGCGGCGCCAGCTCGGCTGTGGTCACCACCAGCACCGGCAGGCGGCTGGCGATGGCATTGCGCAGCGTCACGCTGAGCACGGCACCGGCGTCGCCGGGTTCGTGCAGCGCCTGCGCGAGTTTGTGCCCGGCGCCGGCAAAGCGGCTGCCCAGGCCAGCGGCAAGCACGATCACGGTGACAGGCGGGTTCATGGCAGGAGGCGCTCGAGGGGTGCGAAATCGATGTTGCGATGGCATCAAGAATCGGCTGCCAGCGCCGCCGCCGTAACTGGGGCCATCACCTAAGGCCTTCCACGTAAGCAGTAGTGGGTATGTCGTGGCGCGTTTATGCTGCTGGCATGGACGCCAAGGAGATCGCCGCGCTGCGCAAGAGCTACGAGCGCGCCGAGCTCGACGAGGCCGCGTCGCACGCCGACCCGCTACAGCAGTTCGAGCGCTGGCTCGGCGAGGCCATCGCGGCGGCATTGCCCGAACCAAATGCAATGACGCTGGCCACGGTGGGCAACAGTGGCCGGCCGTCGACCCGGGTGGTGCTGATCAAAGGCTGCGACGCGCACGGCATCGTCTGGTACACCAACTACGAAAGCCGCAAGGGCCACGAGCTGGCGGCGCAGCCGTTCGCGGCGCTGCAATTCCATTGGGTCGAGCTCGAGCGCGTGGTGCGCATCGAGGGCCGCGTCGAGCGCGTCAGCGAGGCAGAGAGCGACGCCTACTTCAAGACCCGGCCGCTGGACTCGCGCATCGGCGCCTGGGCCTCGCCGCAAAGCGAGGTCATCGGTTCGCGCGCGGTTCTGGTGGCCAACGCGGCGAAGTACGCCGCCCGCTATGCGCTGAACCCGCCGCGGCCGCCGCATTGGGGCGGCTACCGTCTGCGGCCCGAGCGCTGGGAGTTCTGGCAGGGCCGCAAGAGCCGGCTGCACGACCGCCTGTGCTACCGCCTGGCAGACAGCGGCAGCACAGCCTGGCTGCGCGAGCGCCTGGCACCGTAACGCACTGCGCCTGCGCGGCCGATCGACGGCGGCGCCGCGAGCGCTCTACGCCCGCTTCGAGCGTGCGGCAAAGCTGCGCTTGAACTTCTCCACCTTCGGCGCGACGACGAAGGCGCAGTAGCCCTGGCCCGGGTGATTGGCGAAGTAATGCTGGTGGTAGTCCTCGGCACGCGAGTAGTTGGCCAGCGCCTTGACTTCGGTGACGACACGGCCCTTGTGGGCGGCGTTGGCTTCGGCCAGCACGTCGCGCGCGATGGCCTCCTGCTCGGCGGTGTGGAAGTAAATGCCCGAGCGGTATTGCGTGCCACTGTCGTTGCCCTGGCGGTTCGGCGTGGTCGGGTCGTGGACGTGGAAGAAGATCTCGAGCACCTCGCGTAGCGTGATGCGAGCGTTGTCGAAGCTCACGCGAACGACCTCGTTGTGGCCGGTGTCGCCGCTACAGACCTGCTCGTAGCTCGGGTTCAGGGTGTGCCCGTTGCTGTAGCCCGATTCGACCGCGGTGACGCCGTCGACCTGCTCGTACACCGCTTCGGTGCACCAGAAACAGCCGCCGCCGAGGGTGATGATTTCGTCTGCCATGATGGGCTCCTTGAGTCAGGAGCGGTGGTCGCCGACGCTGCCCTGCCCCTTACATGCCCGCCATTATCAACAGACTCGCACTGCCAAGCGCACGCCGCGGATCGGGCTTTGCCCGGCCGCTGGCGTGGCCCCCTTGAGGGGGAGCGGCGAAGCCGCTTCGGGGGTGGTTCAATTCAACGGCTGAAGGCACTCGCCCGCTTGGGCTTGAACGCGCCGCCGGGCTTGCGCGCACCGGCCGGGCCGGCGCCGAAGCGCGGCTTTCGATCGAACGGCTTGCCGCCACCGCCGAAGCTGCCTTCGCTGCGGAAGCCGGCGCTGCCTGTGGTGCGCGGCGCCGCTTTCTTCGGCTCGAGGCCGACGATGGTGGCCACCGGGATGGCCTGGGTCGTGAACTGCTGGATGCGGCGGATCATGCCGGCATCGCCCGCTTCGGCCAGCGTGACGGCCAGGCCCTGGCGGCCGGCGCGGCCGGTGCGGCCGATGCGGTGAACATAGTCCTCGGCCTTCATCGGCAGGCCGAAGTTGATGACATGGCTGATCGTCGGCACGTCGATGCCGCGCGCGGCCACATCGGTGGCCACCAGCACGCGCAGCTTGCGCGAACGCAGGCCTTGCAGCACATGGTTGCGCCGGCCCTGCGGCAGGCCGCCGTGCAGCGAAGCCACCGCATGGCCCATGTCGGCCAGGCGGTCGGCCAGCCAGTCGGCGTCGCGCTGCGTGCTGGTGAAGACCAGGGCCTGGTCGACTTCACGCGTCGTCAGCAGGTGGTCCAGCAGGGCCTGCTTGTGCTTGTTGTCGTCGGCCCAGTGCAGGCGCTGCTCGATGTGCTCGTGGGTGTCGGTGTGCGAGGTCACGGCGATGGTTTGGGCATCGGCCTTGAGCAGTTCGCTGGACAGGCGACCGACATTGCCGGCGAAGGTGGCGCTGTACATCATCGTTTGGCGCGTCTTCGGAATGCACTCGGCGATGAAGCGGATGTCGTCGATGAAGCCCATGTCGAGCATGCGGTCAGCTTCGTCGAGCACCAGCATGGCCACGTTGTCGAGCACCAGCTTGCCGCTCTTGACATGGTCGATCAGGCGGCCGGGCGTGGCGATCAGCACATCCAGCGGGCCGCGCATGGCCTTCAATTGCGCACCGTAAGGCACGCCGCCGACGACGGTGGCCACACGCAGGCCCTGCACATGGCGGCCGTAGGTGTCGGTGGCCTTGGCGACCTGGATCGCCAGCTCGCGCGTGGGCGTCAGCACCAGCACGCGCGGGCCGTAGACAGTGCCGCGCTCGCGGCGCTCGCTGCTGGCACGCACGTCGAGCACGCCTTGCAGGGCGGGCAGCACGAAGGACGCCGTCTTGCCGCTGCCGGTGGACGAGGACACGCGCAGGTCACGGCCGGCCAGGGCCGGGGTGATGGCCCGCGCCTGCACGTCGGTTGGGGTGGTGTAGCCGGCGTCAGCCAGCGCGCGGTGCAAAACGGCGTGCAGCGCGATCGCGGCAAAGCCGTTCGGCACGGCGGGCGCTGCGGGGGTGGGCGTCGGAGCGGCGCCCTGTTGATCTTGTTCGATCTGGTTTTCGGTGAACATCTCGGTAGCTCTTTCGAATTCAGCGCACGCACGCAGGCACACACCGGCGCGTGCACGAAAGCGCACGCGCTGAGTCAAGTCGCGGCAGGCTGAACGTGGGAGCCTGAGACAGGCACCAACAACGGACGGGTCCAAGCGACGGCATCGCCGCCAACCAACGTCCGCATCTGCATTCAGAGCGGCACGCACCGAAAGCCGAAAAGGCAGGTGCACAAGGCCAGAGGGGATGAACGAACGGCTTCGACGAAACCCATCGAAACCGTGGGTCGCATTGTAGCGCAAATCCGGGTTTGCCCGCGGGCGCGGGGTCAAACGGCCAGCAGGTGCTGGCGGTAGTGCAGCAATTCGTCGATCGATTCGTGCACGTCGGCCAAGGCGGTGTGCGCCTGGGCTTTCTTGATGCCGTCGAGCACGGCCGGCTTCCAGCGCCGAGCCAACTCCTTCAGCGTGCTGACGTCGAGGTTGCGGTAGTGGAAGAAGGCTTCCAGCGCCGGCATGTGGTTGGCCAGGAAGCGGCGGTCCTGGCAGATCGAATTGCCGCACATCGGGCTCTTGCCGGCCTTGACGAACTGCGCCAGCCACTCGATCACCTGGGCCTGGGCATGGGCCTCGTCGATCTCGGACGCCTTGACGCGCTCGACCAGGCCGCTCTTGCCATGCGTGCCCTTGTTCCAGGCGTCCATCGCGTCGAGGGTGGCGTCGCTCTGGTGGATCGCGAACACCGGCCCTTCGACGCGCGTCGTGATCTGCGCGTCGGTGACCACCACCGCGATCTCGATGACGCGGTCGCGGTCAGGGTACAGGCCGGTCATTTCGAGGTCGATCCAGATCAGGTTGCTGTCGTTCTTGGCAAGGGCGGTTTCGGTCATGGCAATGGCGCGGGCAGGAGGTCCGGGCATTGTGTCAGCCCTACACTGCGGACCCATGCAGTCCCTTTGGCTTTCACTCAGTTTCGCCGCCGCGCTGCTGCTGACGGTGCTGCTCAAATTCTGGCTGGCTACCCGGCAGATGCGGCATGTGGCGGCGCACCGTGGCACAGTGCCCGCGGCGTTTGCCGCGACGGTGTCCTTGGCGGCGCACCAGAAGGCCGCCGACTACACCCTCGTGCGATCGCGCTTCGGTCTGCTCACGCTGGCCTTCGGCACTGCGGTGCTGCTGGGCTGGACCCTGCTCGGCGGCCTGGATGCGCTGAACGCAGCGGTGCGCGATGCGGTGCAGCCGCGCTGGGGTGATCTGGCCTATCAGTTGGCGTTGCTGGCGGCCTTCGCGCTGATCGGCGGCCTGCTCGACGCGCCGTTCGAGGTCTACAACACCTTTCGCATCGAGCAGCGTTTTGGCTTCAACCGCACCACCTGGAAGTTGTACCTCGCCGACACCGCCAAGGGCTTGCTCGTCGGCGCACTGATCGGCCTGCCACTGGCCGCGCTGGTGCTGTGGATCATGGCCAGCACGGGGGCCTGGTGGTGGCTGTGGGCGTGGGGAGCCTGGGTTGGTTTTCAATTGCTGATGCTGGTGATCTACCCAACCGTGATCGCGCCGCTGTTCAACAAGTTCGAGCCGCTGCCCGACGACTCGTTGAAGGAGCGTGTGCAGGCGCTGATGGCGCGCTGCGGCTTTGCCGCCAAGGGCCTGTTCGTGATGGACGGCAGCCGACGCTCGGCGCATGGCAACGCCTACTTCACCGGCCTGGGTGCCGCCAAGCGCGTAGTCTTCTTCGACACCCTGCTGGCGCGCCTGACCCCGGGTGAAGTGGAAGCCGTGCTGGCGCATGAACTGGGCCACTTCAAGCTGCGCCATGTGCCCAAACGCATCGTCGTGATCTTCGCCATGAGCCTGGCTGCCCTGGCGCTGCTGGGGTGGCTGGCGCAGCAGCAATGGTTCTACACCGGCCTGGGCGTGGCACCCAACCTCGGCGCGGCCAACGACGCGCTGGCGCTGCTGCTGTTCATGCTCGTGCTGCCGCCGCTGAGCTTTCTGTTCGTGCCGCTGGCCTCGCGGGTGTCGCGCCGCCACGAGTTCGAGGCTGATGCCTACGCCTGCGCGCAGTCCAGCGGGCGTGACCTGGCCAACGCGCTGCTCAAGCTGCACGAAGACAATGCCGGCACGCTGACACCCGACCCGCTGTACGTGAAGTTCTACTATTCGCACCCACCGGCGAGCGAGCGGCTCGCGGCGCTGAAGATCGAGCCGGCATGAATTCATTGATTGCCCTGCACTGCAAGCCTCTCGAAGGCCACGCCGCGATGAGTGCCGCCGAAATCGCAGCGCACTTGCAACAGGTCGACGGCTGGTCGGTCGTCAACGGCTCGATCGAGAAGGCGCTGCCCTTCAAGGACTACCACCACACGATGGCCTTCGTGAATGCCGTGGCCTGGATCGCCCACCGCGAAGACCACCACCCCGATATCGCCTTCGGCTACAACCGCTGCACGCTGCGCTTCAACACCCATTCGGTCGGCGGTATTTCGCTCAATGACTTCATCTGTGCAGCCAAAGTGGATGCCCTGAACCTTTGAGCAAGTTCGCTGCGCTCGACCTCGGCCGCGTGGTGGCCGCGCATGGCCGCCATGTCATCGTCGAAACCCCCGAGGGCGAACGCGTGGCCTGCCACCTGCGCGGCAAGAAGAGCGACTGCGTGGTCGGCGACCTGGTGCGCTGGCAGCCCAGCGGCGACGAGGGCGTGATCGAGCACATCGAGCCGCGGCGCAACCTGCTGTTTCGCCAGGACGACTGGCGCACCAAATCGTTCGCCGCCAACCTCGACCAGATCCTGGTGCTGGTGGCGGGCGAGCCGATGTTTTCCGAAACCCAACTCGCCCGCGCGCTGATCGCTGCCGAAAGCGCCGGCATCGCCGTGCAGGTGCTGCTGAACAAATGCGATTTGCCGCAAGCCACGCTGGCGCGCGAACGCCTGCTGCCTTACCGCGCGATGGGCATCACGGTCATCGAAACGACGCTGAAGGCACGGCCCGATGAAGCGCGTGCGCTGCTGGCGCCGCTGCTGGCGAACCGCACGACACTGGTGCTCGGGCCCAGTGGAACCGGCAAGAGCACCTTGATCAACCTGATGGTGGACAACGCCGCAGCGCAGGTCGGCGAGGTCTCGCAGGCGCTGAATTCGGGCCGCCACACCACGACCACGACGACCTGGTACTGGCTCGATGCGACGCGCAGCGCGGCCCTGATCGACTCGCCGGGGTTCCAGGAGTTCGGCCTGCGCCAGATCGACGCGCAGCAGTTGCCCTTGCTGATGCCCGACCTGAACGCCTTCGTCGCCGACTGCCGCTTCTACAACTGCACGCACCGGCAAGAGCCCGGCTGCGGCATCATCGCCGCGGTCGAGCGCGGCGAGATCAGCGCCTCGCGCTGGCGCATCTACGGCGAAATCTGCGACGAGCTGGCGCGCACCAAGTGGTGATGCCTCAGGCCAGCGCCGGGCCGCTCCCAAGCGGCCTGAGATCCCCTCGGGGGACGCGAGCGCAGCGAGCTTGGGGCCGTCAGTTCAGCCGAGCAGGTTCGCGAGCGAGAGCAATGCTGCCATCAGCAACCACAGCACGACCGAGCGCCAGACGAGGCCGACCACGCTTTGCAGGTGGCCGGCTTGTGCAGGCATGCCGGCGGTTGAGCCGGTGTCGCCCGAACCTTGCACTGAACTACCGTGGTCGAAGGTCTTCGAGCGATCGGGCGTGATGCCGGGTGCGGCCGGGCCGCCGAGTTGCACGCCGATCGCACCGGCCGCGGCGGCCAGCAGAATGCCTTCGTTCTCGTGCAGCCAAAGGCCCGCGTCGCGCCGCCAGCCGTTGACCGCTTCCTCGAAGTTGCCGACAACGGCAAAGCCAAACGCCGTCAGCCGTGTCGGCACCAGATCGATCGCCTCGAACAGGCGCTGCGACAGGCGCATCGACTGCTCGTTGGCTGGGGCGTCCAGCGTGCGACTCTTGAAGGCCCAGTACCGGCTGGCGACTTCGGCCATGCGGTAGACCACCGCGCCGGCCGGCCCGAGGCCGAGCGCCGACAGCGCAATGAAGCAAAAGAAGACGCCGAAGACGTGGCGGTGCGCGGCCAGCAGCGAATGCTCGATGACATGGCGCAGCAGCTCGGTGCGCGGCAGCTCGCTGGCGTCGAGGTGGCGCCATTCGCCGAGCAGGCGGCGGGCCTGGTCTTCGTCACCGCGTTCGAGCGCGTCGCGAATGTCGGTGAAGTAATGGCTGAACTGGCGAAAGCCGAGTGTGAGGTAGAGCACCAGCACGTCGATCGCCAGCGCGCCGAGCAGGCTGAACCGCGCCACCGCGATGTGCAAGGCCGCGACGACGATGGCGGGTGTCAGCACCGTGATGCACCAGACCACGATGGCATGCCGTTCGCGGCCGGCGTCGAAGTTGCGGCCGGTCCAGCCGACCCAGGAAATCAGGCTGTCGTGAACCCAGTTGTCGCGCGGCAGCGGCTTGACTTGTTCGATCACCAGCGCGAAGAGAACGGCAAAAAAGCTCATCGGCCGCGATGATACGCAGCTCAGGCGCCGAGGAAGCGGTACAGGTTGCGCAGCATCGCCGCGGTCGCGCCCCAGATGAAGTACGGCTCGCCGCGGCCGTCGGGGTGCGGCCAGGGCATCGACAGGAATTCGCGCCGCTGACCAGCGAACTCAATCACATGGCGCTGGTGGTTGGCCGGTGTCATCAGGAAGACCAGTGGCACTTCGAAAGCGTCGGCCACTTCGTGTGCGTCCAGCGCCAGCGTGAACGGCGGTCGCACCAGGGCCACCACCGGCGTCACGTCGTAGTCGGTAACGGTGCGGTACTCGGGCAAGGCGCCGATGACCTCGATGTGCTGCCGCGCCAAACCCACTTCTTCTTCGGCCTCGCGCAGCGCGGTGGCCACGGCGTCACCGTCGCTGGCCTCGGCACGGCCGCCGGGAAAGCTGATCTGGCCGGGGTGGGAGCGCAGGTGCGCGGTGCGACGGGTCAGCAGCACCGTCAAGCCGGCTTCGCGCTCGACCAGCGGCACCAGCACCGAGGCGGCGGCGCGGACGCGGCCCTCGAGCAGGCGGCCGTCGCCGCGCGTTTCCGGCTGCCAGGGCGGCGGGGACGCGAAGTGCTGGCGCAGCGCCTCGGCGCTCAGTCGGGCGGGCTCCAGGGCCGGCAGATACCCGTCGTGGCCCAACACCGGCACCGCCTGTGGGTTCAGGATCGGTGAGCGAAGTGTCTCGGTGCCGGTCATGGGTTGAGCATAGGGCGCCAACGACAAAGCCGCCCGAAGGCGGTTTTTGCTTTCCCGCATCGCTGCGGCTTTATGCGAGTTTTTGCGGGTACGCGAAACGTGGCTCGCGCTGTCGCGCTCTGCGTCGCACTGCCTTCGTCAGGCCAGCTTTTCTTTGATTCGCGCCGACTTGCCCGAGCGGTCGCGCAGGTAGTACAGCTTGGCACGGCGCACATCGCCGCGGCGCTTGACTTCGATCGCGGCAATCAACGGGCTGTAAAGCTGGAAGGTGCGCTCGACACCTTCGCCGCTGGAAATCTTGCGCACGATGAAGCTGGAATTCAAGCCGCGGTTGCGCTTGGCGATGACCACGCCTTCGTAGGCCTGCACGCGCTTGCGGGTGCCTTCGACGACGCTGACGCTGACAATCACCGTGTCGCCGGGGGCGAAGGGCGGTACCTTCTTGCCCAGCCGAGCGATTTCTTCCTGCTCGAGGGTTTGGATCAGATCCACTGCATTTCTCCTGGTGATCGTGCCGGCGATTTGTTGAGGGAAATGTGCATTGACGCATTGCGCGATGCTGTCCCGGCAGAGGATCGAAAAGCCGAAGATTATAGCCCGCGGGAAGTCAGAAAGCGCTCATCGGCCCGGCTCAGCCGGCCAGCGGCCCGCGCCGCGGCGATCAATTCGGGCCGGCGCCGCAGCGTCAGCTCGAGCGAGCGCTCGCGGCGCCAGCGCTCGATCTCGGCGTGGTGGCCCGACAGCAGTACCGGCGGCACCGCAACGCCGCCCTGCCCGGCCGGCAGCGTCTCTGGCCGGCTGTAATGCGGGCAATCGAGCAGGCCGTCGGCGCCGAAGCTGTCCTGTTGGTGCGATTGCTCGTCGCCGAGCACACCAGGCTGCAAGCGTGCAATCGCGTCGAGCAGCGCCAGCGCCGGCAGCTCGCCGCCCGACAGCACGAAGTCGCCCAGGCTCAGCTCCTGCGTCACATGGCGGTCGAGGAAACGCTGGTCGATGCCTTCATAGCGGCCGCACAGCAGCACCCCGCCCGGGCCGGCCGCCAGTTCGCGCACGAGGGCCTGATCGAGCCGCTGGCCGGTGGGCGTGAAGTGGATCACCGGCGGCGCCGAGTCACCGCGGTCGGCCCGTACCTCGGCCAGCGCGCGCTCCAGCGGCTCGGCCAGCAGCACCATGCCCGGGCCGCCACCGAAGGGGCGGTCATCGACGCGCTGGTGGGTGCCGTCGCCGTACTCACGCAGCGGCCAAAGGCGCACATCGACCTGGCCGGTTTCGAAAGCACGCCGCGTCACGCCCAGCGCCAGGTGCGGCGCGAACAACTCGGGGAACAAGGTCAGGACGTCGAAGCGCATCCGCGGCTCAGTAGTCCAGGCCCCAGTCGACGCGAATCTGTTTCGCGGCGAGATCGACGCTGTCGATGTAGGAGGCGACGAACGGGATCAGTCGCTCCGCCGCCTCAGGTGCCGCATTGGCCGGCGCATCGGGACGGCGCACGCGCAAGACGCTGTGCACGCCCGTGTCGATCAGGTCGGTCACGTCGCCCAGCAGCAGGCCTTCGCGATTGGTCACCGCCAGGCCGATCAGATCGATCCAGTAATACTCGCTGTCGCCGGCCGTCGGGAAACTCGCCCGTGAGACGAACACGCGCGCACCCGTCAGCACTTCGGCGGCATGGCGGTCAGCGACTTCCTGTGCCGTGGCGACCACCACCGACGCCTGTTCACGGGCCTGGGTGATGCGCAGCAGCAGCGGCAGCGCGATCCGTGGGCCTGGCCTGGGCACGCTGGCTGGCTGCAGGAACCAGCGCTTGGACGAGAAGAGTGCCTGCGGGTCGCTGGCATGGGCCAGCACCTTGAAGCCGCCCTTGAGGCCCCAGGCCCCGACGATGCGGCCAACCTCGATGGCATCGGCCGGGAACCCCGGCTCGTCAGCGGCCGCAGCGTTCAGCGACTGCATCGTCGCCCTACGGCGGCGCTGGCGAGTGTCAGGCGCTGGCCTTGGCCTGGCCGACCAGGCGGGCCACCGTGGGCGAGACCTGGGCGCCAACGCCGGTCCAGTAGGCGATGCGGTCGGTGGCCACACGCAGCGGCTGCTCGCCGCCGGCAGCGACCGGGTTGTAGAAGCCCACGCGCTCGATGAAGCGGCCGTCGCGGCGCTCGTGCGAATCGGCAACGACGATGTTGTAGAACGGGCGCTTCTTGGCGCCGGAGCGGGACAGACGGATCACAACCATGGGGCTATTCCTCGAAACTCGAAACTCGAAATCGTTCATTGACCGCACCGGGAGACACACCGGCCGGCCAGATCGTGGGTGCGATGCGCCAAGGCGCAGGGCACACAGCTCGGCGCCGTAGATACACCAGTCACCCGACCGGCCGTCGCCGAAAACTGCGCATTATAGTCGCGGCGCATCTGCCGTCCCGACCACCTCCATGCCGCCCTTGATCATCCGCCCCAGCAGCGCTGCCGACCTGCCCGCAATCACCCGCATCTATGGCCTGGCGGTGGCCCAGGGGACGGGCACTTTCGAGCTCGACCAGCCCGACGCCACCGAGATGGCGCGGCGCCGCGACGACGTGCTGTCCAAGGGCCTGCCCTGGCTGGTGGCCGAGCGTGACGGCCAGGTGCTCGGCTACGCCTACGCCAACCACTTCCGGCCGCGCCGCGCCTACCGCTTCTGTCTCGAAGACTCGATCTACCTCGACCCCGCCGCGCAGGGCCAGGGCGTCGGGCGCGTGTTGCTGGCCGAGTTGCTGGCGCAATGCGAGGCGCGCGGCGCGCGGCAGATGCTGGCGGTGATTGGTGACTCGGCCAACGCTGGCTCGGTCGCTGTGCACCGCGCCTGTGGCTTCGAGCCGGTGGGCCAGTTCGCGGCCGCCGGCTGGAAGTTCGAGCGCTGGCTCGACGTGGTGCTGATGCAGCGCAGCCTCGGCGAAGGCAGCGCCACCGCGCCGCTCGACCACTGATGACGCGCTACAAATCGAAGACGTTGGCCACCTGGCTGGCCCTGCTCGGCGGCAGCCTGGGCCTGCACCGCTTTTACCTGCACGGCGGGCGCGACCTGCTGGCCTGGCTGCACCCGTTGCCGACTCTCGCCGGCCTGGTGGGCGTGCAGCGCATGCTCGATCTCGGCCAGGACGACCGCGTGGCCTGGCTGCTGCTGCCGCTACTGGGCCTGATGCTTGCGCAGGCGGCGCTGTGCGCCATCGTCTACGGCCTGCTGCCCGACGAGCGCTGGGACGCGCGACACAACCCCGGCGCTGCCGTGCACGCCACCGGCTGGGGCCCAGTGCTGGGCGTGATCACGGCCTTGATCGTCGGGGCCACGGCGCTGATGGCGACCATCGCCTTCAGCGGCCAGCGCTACTTCGAGTCGCAGGTCGAAGAGGGCCGCAAGATCAGCCAGTGACTCAGAGCACGGCGCGGCCGAGCCAATAGGCCACGGCGGCCATCAGGCCCGAGGCCGGGATGGTGAAGATCCACGCCCAGACGATGTTGCCGGCCACTCCCCAGCGCACCGCCGAGGCCCGCCGCGTCGAGCCGACGCCGACGATTGCGCCGGTGATGGTGTGGGTGGTGGAGACCGGGATGCCCAGCCCAGTGGCCAGGAACAAAGTGATCGCGCCGCCGGTTTCGGCGCAGAAGCCGCCGACGGGCTTCAACTTGGTGATTTTCTGGCCCATCGTCTTGACGATGCGCCAGCCGCCGAACATCGTGCCCAGCGCGATGGCGATGTAGCAACTCCAGATCACCCAGCCGGGCGGAAAGCTGTCGACGGCGCTGGCGTAGCCGGTGGCGATCAGCAGCATCCAGATGATGCCGATGGTCTTTTGCGCATCGTTGCCGCCATGGCCCAGGCTGTACAGGCCGGCCGAGACGAGCTGCAAGCGGCGGAACGTGGTGTCGACCTTTTGCGGCCGTTTGTGTCGGAACGTCCACGCGACCGCCACCATCAGCAGCGAGGCCAGCACGAAGCCGAGCAATGGCGACACCAGGATGAAGGCCACCGTCTTCCACACGCCCGCGGCGATCAGGGAATCGGCCCCCGACTTGGCCATCACCGCACCAACGATGCCGCCGATCAGCGCGTGCGAGCTTGACGACGGGATGCCGTACCACCAAGTGATGAAATTCCAAATGATGGCGCCGACCAGCGCACCGAAAACCACGTAGTGGTCGACCACGCCGGGCATCACGATGCCTTTGCCGATGGTGGCCGCGACCTTCAACTGGAATACGAACAGCGCGACGAAGTTGAAGAAAGCCGCGAAGGCCACCGCCTGGTGCGGCTTCAACACGCCGGTGGAAACGACGGTGGCGATCGAGTTCGCCGCGTCGTGAAAGCCGTTCATGAAATCGAAGGCGATGGCCAGCGCCACCAGCATCGCAATCACCCAGAAGGAAACCTGGACCGCGCCCATCGTCAGGTGCCGGCCGGCCTCAGGAGCTTTCGAGGACCACGCCCTCGATCAGGTTGGCGACGTCTTCGCAGCGGTCGGTGATCGACTCCAACTGCTCGTAGATGGCCTTGAGCTTGATCAGCTCACGCACGTCGGGCTGTTCGCGAAACAGCCGGCTCATCGCCGCGCGCATCACGCGGTCGGCGTCGGACTCGAGGTGGTCGATCTCTTCGCAGGTCTTCAGCGCCGCCTCGGCCACCGCCGCCTGGCCGAGCTTGGGCATCAGCGTCACGACATGAGCCACCCGCTCGCAGCAGCGCACCGACAGCTCGCCCAGGCGCACCACTTCGGTGGTGATCTCGCGCACGTCGTACAGCGACATGGTCTCCGTCGCGTCCTGCAGCAGGTCGAGCACATCGTCCATGGCGTTGATCAGGCCGTGAATCTGCTCGCGGTCGATCGGCGTGATGAAGGTCTTGTGCAGCAGCCGGTTGACTTCGGCGGTGACCTTGTCGGCGGCGCGCTCGGCGCTGTCGACCTGGTCGGCATACTGCTGGCGCAGCACCGGGTCGGCGTAGTTCTCGATCATCGACATGAAGGCGCGCGCACCTTCGGCGATGAAGCGGCCGTGCTCGTTGAAGAGCTCGAAGAAGTTGCCTTCGCGCGGCATCAGCTTGCCGAACAGCATCGGAGGTGTCCTTTGCACGCCATAGCGCGCCTGCGATCGATTTGAGTGCGCGCGAGTGTAATCGCGGCACGAACCCGGCTCAGCCGCGAAAGATGAAGTGCACCGCGCCGACCAGGCACAGCGCCGCCCCAGTTCACCAGCGCGGCGCCCCACGACGGCCGGGCCGTCAGGGGGTTCAAATGGTCGTATCAAGCGACGGTGATGAACACCTTGGACAAGGCCAGCAGGCCGAAGGTCTGCACCGGCAGGGGCAAGGCAGTTACGCGTCGATCCGTTCGATTCGTTGGTCGGGCAGCGCAGCGAGGGCCGCCACAACCGCACGGCCATCGGCCAGGCGCCAGGCCGGCGCCAGCTCAGCCAGCGGCGCGAGCACGAAGGCACGCAGGTGCATGCGCGGGTGCGGCAGGGTCAGTGCCGACGTTGCGATCTTGCGCTCGCCGTATAGCAGCAGGTCGAGGTCGAGCGTGCGCGGCGCGTGGTGGTACGGCCGCTGGCGGCCGTGGCGCTGCTCGAGCGCCTGCAGCTCGGCCAGCAAGGCTTCGGGCGCCAGCGAGCTGCGCAGCTCAGCCACGGCGTTGATGTAGTCGGGCCCGGTGGCGTCGCGCGGCGCGCTGCGGTACAGCGAGGAGGCGGCAACCAGGCTGGTCTGCGGCAACTCACCCAGTTGTGCCAGCGCCGCGCGCACGCTCGCCGCCGCGTCGCCGAGGTTGGCCCCCAGGCCGACGAAGACGCGCTCTGCGTCTGCCATCGCGGTCGGGTGGCGTCAGCCGGTGTCGCCGGTGTCGCCGGCGTTGCCAGCGGCAGGGCTCGGCGCGCCACCACCGCCCGGCTTGCGGCGACGACGGCGGCGCTTCTTCGCCGGTGCGCTGTCGGCGCCGAGGGCGCTTTCAGTGGCCGGCACGGTATCGCCCGCGTCACGCCGCTCAGGCTCATCACGCGGTTCGCGCGGCGCGCGGGGTTCACGTGGCTCACGCGCCTCACGGGCCTCACGCGGCTGCGAACGCTGGGCCTCGCGCACGGCGGCGATCAAGGCCTCGCGTTCCTCGGCACTGCCGAGCGAAAAGTCTTCCCACCAATCAGCCAGCTCGTCGCCGGCCTCGCCACTGTCGGCGCGCAGGCGCAGGAAGTCATAGGCGGCGCGAAAACGCGGCTGCTCGATCATCGCGTAGGGCGTGGTGCCGGTACGGCGCTCGAAGCGCGGCTGCATCAGCCAGATCTCGCGCATGTCGGTGCCGAGCTTGCCGCGGCCGGAGATGTCGCCGACCCGCGCGTCGAAGACCGCGTCGATGGCCTGCTGCAAGGCCGGCGCGGCATGCTCGCCGGCCGTGCGCGCGGCTTGCCAACGCTCGCGCACTTCATGCCAGAGCAGGCAGGCCAGCAGGTAGCTCGGCGCCACGCCCTTGTCCTGCTCGATGCGCGCGTCGGTGTCGGCCAGTGCCGCTTCGATGAACTGCACACGCTGGTTCTTGTGCTTGACGCCTTCAGCCATCAACGGTTCGAGCAGCGGGAATTGCCGGTTCAGGCCCTGCTTGCGCAGCTCGGCCACGCTGGCCAGAGAGTGGCCGGTCTGCAGCAGCTTGAACAACTCGTCGAACAGCCGCGAGCTGGGCACGTTGTCGAGCAGCGCGGCCATTTCGCGGATCGGCTTGCGCGTGGCCGGCTCAATGTCGAAACCGAGCTTGGCGGCGAAACGCACCGCGCGCACGATGCGCACCGGGTCTTCGCGGTAACGCGTGACCGGGTCGCCGATCATGCGCAGCGCCCGCTTCTTGATGTCCTTGATGCCACCGTGGTAGTCAACCACCACCTGGGTCAGCGGGTCGTAGTACATCGCGTTGATAGTGAAGTCGCGCCGCGCGGCGTCTTCGATCTGCGGGCCCCAGACGTTGTCGCGCAGCACCCGGCCCGCGGCATCGACCACATGGCTCTTGCCGGCCAGCTCGCTGCGCGAGGTCTTCTCGTTGCCGCCGACCTGCTCGGCCTGCTCGGCCTCGAGGTAGGCGCGGAAGGTCGACACCTCGATCACTTCATGCTCGCGGCCGCGGCCGAAGATCACGTGCACGATGCGAAAGCGCCGGCCGATGATGAAGGCGCGGCGGAACAGGCCCTTGACCTGCTCGGGGGTGGCGTCGGTGGCGACATCAAAATCCTTCGGCCGCCGCCCGACCAGCAGGTCACGCACCGCACCGCCGACGATGAAGGCCGCGAAGCCCGCCTCCTGTAGCGTGCGCACCACCTTGACGGCGCGCTCGTCGAGCAGTTCGGGGTCGATGCCATGTTCGGCAGCGGCCACTTCAACGCGTTTGCCCAGCGGAATGCGCACGCCCTTTGCGGCGGCAGGGGGCGACTTGCCGAGCAGCTTGTCGATGAATTTACGGATCATGGATGCTTTTCTTTGAACAGGTTCAATACCGGCCAGCCGCGCTCTTGCGCGAGCGCGGCCAGCGCCGGCCCCGGGTTGGTGGCCACCGGGTGGGTGGCCCATTCGAGCAACGGCAGGTCGTTGGTCGAGTCGCTGTAAACGGTGATGCGGTTGAAATCGGCGTGCCGCAGGCCCTGCCTGGCCAGCCATTGTTCGACCCGCAAGATCTTGCCTTCGCGAAACGACGCCACCCCGCGTACCGCGCCGGTCACCCGCCCATTGTCGTCGCGCGCAAGTTCGACGGCGATCAGCTCGGCCACGCCGAAGGCATCGGCGATCGGCCGGGTGATGAATTCGTTGGTGGCGGTGACGATGGCCACGCGATCGCCGGCAGCCTGGTGGCGTTGTACCAACGTGATCGCGCGCGCGTCGACCGCCGGCTGCATGATCTCGTGCATGAAGCGCTCGCGCATCGCCAGCGCGTCGGCCTCGGGCCGTTCGCGCCCGGGCGCGGTGGCGGAGTCGATGTAGGCGTCGATGTCCAGGCGTGCGGCCTGGTAGTCCTCGTAGAAGGCGTCGTTGCGGCGCTGGTAGACCTCGGCGTCGACCCAGCCGATGGCCACCAGGAACTCGCCGAAGGCGTGGTCGGAGTCGGTTTCGATCAGGGTGCCGTCGAGGTCGAACAGCGTCAGGTTCATACGGTGAGCGCGGGGCTGCCCCATGCGAGCCGGCGCCCCGAGGGCCACGAAGGGGCACTTCGTGGCCCTCGGGGGCAGCGAACAACGTGAGCTTGGGGGTTCACAGTTCGGCGCCCTCTTGCTCGAACATGCGCTTGAGCAGCGGCACGGTCACGGTGCGGTGCTGCGACAGCGCGAACTCGTCCAGGCGCTCGAGCAGCGCCATCAGGTGTTGCAGGTCGCGCGAGAAGCGCGTCAACAGGAAATCCATCACGTCGTCGGAGAGGAAGATGCCGCGGCGGTCGGCCTCGCGGCGCAGCGCAGCGCGGGTGTCGTGCTCGGCCAGCGGCTCCAGCGCGAAGACATGGCCCCAGCCCAGGCGCGTGCGCAGGTCGTCGCGCAGCGGCAGGTCGACCGGCGGCAGCGCGCCGGCCGCGACGATCGGCACGCCCTGTGTGCCAGCCTCGATGAACAGCGCGAAGGCTGCCTGCTGCTGGTCGGGCGCATAGGCCTCGCAACCGTCGAGCAGAACGATCGCGCCGAGCTCGTCGGCATGCCAGGGCATGGGGCTGGCGGCATCGAACCAGACGGCGCGCTGGCCACGCTCCTGCGCCGCTTCGGCAACCGCGCGCAGCAGGTGCGTCTTGCCGCTGCCGCGCGGGCCCCACAGGTAGACGGGGGCTGCGGCTTGGTCGGCCGATCTCGGCAGCGATTGGGCCAGGGCGTGCAGGTGCGCCAGCGCCGCCACATTCGCGCCGGGCACGAAGGTGCCGAAGGTGTGCAGCGCCGGCGGGCCGATGGCCAGGGGAATCTGCCGCACCGCCGTCAGCCCCGGAACAGCCGGCTGCCGAGGTAGGCACCGCGAGCGCGGCGCAGCGCCACCAGCAGCAGCGCACTCACCGGCAGCGCAATCAGCACGCCGATGAAGCCGAACAGGTGGCCGAAGGCCAGCAGGGCAAAGATGACGGCCAAGGGGTTGAGGCCGATGCGCTCGCCGACCAGGCGCGGTGTCAGCAGCAGACTCTCGCCGAGCTGGCCGATGCCGTAGATCACAGCCACCGCGATCACGCCGTACCAACTGGCGAATTGCAGCGCGCCGGCCAGCAAGGCCAGGGCCAAGCCGAGACCGAAGCCGAGGTAGGGAATGAACACCGCCAGGCCGGTGAAGATGCCCACCGGCAAGGCCAGGTCGAAGCCGGCGATGGCCAGCGCCACGCTGTAGTAAATGGCCAGTACACCCATCACCATCAACTGGCCGCGCAGGTACTGCCCGAGCACGCCGTCGCATTCGTCGAGGAAGCCCTGCACGCCATGGCGCAAGCGTGGTGGGACGAAGCCTTGCAGGCGCTCGACCAGGTGCAGCCAATCCATCAGCAGGTAGAACAGCACCACCGGCATCAGGAAGGCATTGCCGATGAAGGCCAGCAACAGGCTGCCGCCGATGCGCGCGGAGCTGAGCGCGGTGCCGATCCAGTCTTCCAGGTTGGCGTCGAGCAGCTTGCTGGCGAAGGCCTTGATGCTGGCGCTGTCCAGCGACACCGTGACGCCGAACTGCGCCAACCACGGCGTGACGCGCTGGTTGAGGTGCTCGGCCAGCAGCGGCAGTTGCTCGCGCAGCAGCGGCAATTCTTTCGAGATGATCGGCACCACCAATAGCAGCAGCGCCAGCAGCGCGGCGATGGCCAGCACTTCGACGAGCACGACCGCGACGATGCGCGGCACACGACGCGCCGCCAATGCCTCGACCGCCGGGTGCAGCGCGTAGGCCAGCACCGCCGCCACGATGAAGGGCGTCAGCACCGGTGCCAGCAGCCACAGCAGGAGGGCGGCGGTGGCGGCCAGTGCCGCCCAGGCAAGGCCGCGGCGTTGGGCGGGCGTGAAGTTCATCGGCTCGGGTTGGTTCTCAATGCAGGCCGGGCGGGCCGCCGCCGCGCAATTCATCCAGCCGCTGGCGCAGCGCGTGGGCGTCTTCGGCATCGGCGCGGTGGTCGAGGTAGACCTGTAGATCACTGGCCGCGGCGATGTCCTGGCCCAGTTCGGCCAGCACCAGGGCGCGGTCGCGGCGCTCTTCCCAGGCCTCGGGCAGCAGCACCACGAGGCGCTCTTGCACACCGAGCAGCGGCGGCCAGCGCTCAGCGCTGCGGTGGATTTCCTTCAGGTTGCGCAGCATGCGCGCCAGCACGTCGCGCCCGCTCGCCGTTTGCAGGAACAGCCCGAGCGGGGCCTCGAACTCGCCGACCAGGCCCTGGCGCCGGCGGTACGGTGCAAGACGCACTTCGAGCGCTTCGCGCGACAGCGACTGGCCGCTGAACGGATCGATAATGACCTCACCCTGCGGCATCTTCAGCTTGGCCAGGAAATGCCCGGGAAACGACACTGGCCGCGCGTCCAGGCCGATCTGCTGCGCGATTTCGATGTACAGCAGCGCCAGCGTGATCGGGATGCCGCGCCGCGTGGCCAGCACGCGGTGCAGGTAGCTGTTGTGCGGGTCGTGGTAATCGTTGACGTTGCCGGCAAAGCCCAGCTCCTGGAAGAAGTAGCGGTTCAGGTAACGCAGCTTTTGCAGCGCGCCGGTGTCGGCGGCGATGCGTTGCTTGAGCCGTGCGGCCAGGGTGTCGATCTGCGATAGCACGCCCTGCACGTCGAGCGAGGGCTCGTCGTCCTGGGCGATCGCGATGGCCGCTTCGAGCTGCGAAAACTGGCGGTCGTCGGCCACCAGCGAGGCGAAGTAATCCAGCAGCGTGGGCGCTTCGAAGCGCAGCGAGCTCATACGTTTGCAGTGTAGGTCAGCCGTGGCGCATGAACTGCCGCGGCCGCAGGCCGAGCAGCGCCAGCAGGCTGAAATACAGCAGCGCCACCCCTCCCAGCACCGCCGCCATCAGGCCGATGCGCCAACCCCAGTGCGCCGCCAGCCCGATCCAGTCGATGCGCCAGGCGGCCCAGGCCAGCACGCCGGTCAACGCCGCGGTGGCCACCAGCACGCGGGCGAGAAAGGCGGGCCAGCCCGGTGATGGCGTGTAGGCCCCGGCGCGGCGCAGGCCGATCAGCAGGCAGGTGGCGTTGATCAGCGCGCCCAGGCCGATCGACAAGGCCAGCCCGGCATGGCCGAACCAGGGCACGAACAGCGCATTCATGGCCTGGGTGGCCAGCAGCACGGCCACGGCGATCTTGACCGGCGTGCGAATGTCCTGCCGGGCATAAAAGCCGGGGGCCAGCACCTTCACCGCCACCAGACCCATCAGGCCGACACCATAGCCGCGCAACGCGGCCACGGTCTGCGCCACGTCGCGCAGGCTGAAGGCGCCGTAGTGGTAGAGCACGGCCACCAGCGGCTCGGGAAAGACCAGCAGAGCCGCTGCGCAGGGCAGCGCCAACAGCACCACCAGGCGCAAGCCCCAGTCGAGCAGTCCTGCATAGCGGCCGCTTTCATCACTGGCCAAAGAAGCCGACAACTGCGGCAGCAGCACCACGCCCAGCGCCACGCCGAGCAGCGCGGTCGGGAACTCCATCAAGCGATCGGCGAAGGTCAGCCACGACACCGCGCCCACGCCCACATGCGAGGCGATCTGGGTGTTGATGACGAGCGAAATTTGCGCCACCGACACGCCCAGCAGCGCTGGCGCCATTTGCTTGAGCACGCGCCCGACACCAGGGTGGCGCCATGCCGCGCGCACCGCCGCAGGCGCCAGGCCGATGCGCGGGAAGCAGCCGACGCGCGCCAGCGCCGGGAACTGCACCGCCAGTTGCAGCACGCCGCCGGCCATCACCCCGGCGGCCAGCGCGTAGACCGGCTCGAGGCCCCAGGACTTGAACAGCGGCACGCCCCACCACGCGGCCGCGATCACTGCCAGATTGAGCAACACGGGCGTCGCGGCCGGCACCGCAAAGCGCTTCCAGGTGTTGAGGATGCCCGCGGCCAGCGCCACCATCGACATGCAGCCGATGTACGGAAACATCCAGCGCGTCATCACCACGGCGTCGTCAAAGCGCGCCAGGCCCGAGGCCATCAGCCAGACGATCACCGGCGCGGCAATCACGCCCACGGCGCAGGTGGCGAGCAGCGCCCAGGCCAACACGGTGGCCACGGCGTCGATCAGCAGCCGCGTCACCTCGTCGCCCTCGCGGGCGCGGGTGCCGGCCAGGATCGGCACGAAGGCCTGCGAAAAGGCCCCCTCGGCGAACAGCCGCCGCAGCAGGTTGGGGATGCGGAACGCGACGTTGAAGGCGTCGGTGGCGGCGCTGGCACCGAAGGTCGCGGCGACGAGCAACTCGCGAGCAAGCCCGGTGATGCGCGACGCCAGGGTCAGCAGGGAAACGGTGGAGGCGGCCTTGAACAGGTTCATGCGGTGGGGCCGCGATCAGAGAATCAAGAAGGACTGACGGTGCAGATGCGAAGCGGCGCGATTATAGGTAGCGCCTGCTCACGTCCGGCCGGGCGGGGGTGGCCGATCTCACCACCCATGCTAGACTCGCTGTCTTTGCACCAAAGCACCTGATTCAAGCATGGCCACCTCGTCAAAAGCCAAGAAAAAGACCGTTCGCCTCGCCTCGGGCCGCAAGCGCGCCCGCCAGGACGTGAAGCTCAACGCCTCCAACACCGCCCTGCGCTCGAAGTTCCGCACTGTCGTCAAGAACGTGCAGAAGGCCGTCGACAGCGGTGACAAGTCCAAGGCCGGCGAGCTGTTCAAGCTGGCGCAAAGCGTGATCGATTCGGTGGCCGATAAGCGCATGTTCCACAAGAACAAGGCCGCTCGCCACAAGAGCCGCCTGGCCGCCAAGGTCAAGGCGCTGGCGACCACAACGACCGCCGCCGCAACCGCCTGACGCGGTTTTTGGAGTTGCAATGAAAGCCCGCCTCGGCGGGCTTTTCTCATGGCGCGTCCGGCAGCACGCAGACTTCGCCCAACTGCAGCTCGTTGTCGCGGGCGAAGTTCATCACGAAGTCCCAGGCCATCGGCTCAATGCCGCGCAGCGCCTCGTTGACGATCACGCACTTGACGCCGCCGACGATGGTCGGCACGCAGTACGGCGAGTAGCCGATGAAGGCGCCGATACCGCCGACACTGCCCTCAGGCCGGAAGCAAGACATCGCGCTGGCCAGCCGCTCGGCCCAATCGCTGGGGCGAAAGGTCCGGCCCTCCTTGGTGATGCCTTGGATGCAGAACTCGCGCGGTTTGGCGATGCTGGGCGGGGCGGTCATGCAGGGGTTGGCGGGTCGCACCGGCACGCTGCCTGCCGCCACCACACCGGCCACGGCCACCAAAACCGGCCACGAAGGATGTGCAGGGCGCATTGTGCCTTGCAATTGTTGCGCCGCAGCAAGCATGGTCGTGGTCTCATTCTCCGGTGCTGGCGGTGTCTTCGGCCGCGGCAGGCCGAACCGTAGAATGACCGCGAGCCGGCGCGTGAGTTCGTGACGCTGCCGGCCTTTGTTTTTGCCGATCAACCCCGGAAGCTGCCATGACCGCCGCCCCTGAGCCGCATGTGATGAAGACCTACGGCCGCCTGCCG
The DNA here is from genome assembly GCA_031419635.1 of Burkholderiales bacterium. Taxonomy (GTDB): domain Bacteria; phylum Pseudomonadota; class Gammaproteobacteria; order Burkholderiales; family Burkholderiaceae_C; genus CADEEN01. The sequence goes on from JANOKY010000184.1 coordinate 36,753, forward strand.
ATCGCGTTGTCGCACGGCCGCGGCTGCCGCGTCTGGGACACCGACGGCCGCGAGTACCTCGACGCGCTGGGTGGCATCGCCGTCAACACCCTGGGCCACGCCCACCCGAGCCTGGTGCCGGCCTTGCAGGAGCAGATCGGCAAGCTGATCCACACCAGCAATTACTACCACGTACCGCTGCAAGAACAGCTCGCCGCCAAGCTGACCGAGTTGTCGGGCCTGAGCAATGCCTTCTTCTGCAACAGCGGCCTGGAAGCCAACGAGGCTGCGCTGAAGATCGCGCGCAAACACGGCCATGACAAAGGTATCGAGCGGCCCGAGATCATCGTCTACGAGGCCGCCTTCCATGGCCGCTCGATCGCCACCCTGTCGGCCACCGGCAACCCCAAGGTGCAGGCCGGCTTCGGCCCGCTGGTGGAAGGCTTCGTGCGCGTGCCGCTGAACAACCTGGCGGCGATCGACGAGGTGCGCGAGACCAGCCCCAACGTGGTCGCGGTGTTCCTCGAAACGATCCAGGGCGAAGGCGGCATCAATGCCTCACGCTGGGAGTATTTGCAGGGGCTGCGGCGCATTTGCGACGAGCAGGGCTGGCTGTTGATGCTCGACGAAGTGCAATGCGGCATCGGCCGCACCGGCAAATGGTTCGCGCACCAATGGGCCGGCATCCAGCCCGATGTGATGCCGCTGGCCAAGGGCCTGGGCTCCGGGGTGCCGATCGGCGCCGTGGTCTGCGGCCCGCGCGCGGCCGGCGTGCTCGGCCCGGGCAACCACGGCAGCACCTTCGGCGGCAACCCGCTGGCGATGCGCGCCGGTGTCGAAACCCTGCGCATCATGGAAGAAGACGGGCTGCTCGCCAATGCCGCGGCGATGGGCGCGCTGCTCAAGGCCGGCTTCGAGCGCGAATTCGCCGGCCTCGCGGGGGTGAAGGACATTCGCGGTGCTGGCTTGATGATCGGCATCGAACTCGACCGCCCCTGCGGCGAATTGCTCGGCCGCGCCTGCGAAGCCGGCCTGCTGATCAGCGTCACGGCAGAGCGGGTGATCCGCCTGCTGCCGCCCTTGATCATCAATGCCGACGAAGCCGCGCAGATCGTCGCGATGCTGGTGCCGCTGGTGCGGCAATTCCTGGCCGCCGCCAAGCCATGAAACCGGGGGACGCGCTGATGAAGCATTACCTGCAATTCAAGGACCTGCGCGCCGAGGAATACGCCTACCTGTTCGAGCGCACGCGCGAGATCAAGAAGCGCTTCAAGAACTACGAGAAGTACCAGCCGCTGGT